>JBGCFH010000380.1:0-7983 GCA_045106825.1 Saprospiraceae bacterium
GATTCACGCAGATTCACGCAGATTTTTTTGATAAAAAAAATGATTTTGTTAATGAAAAATCTGCGTGAATCTGCGAAATCTGCGTGAGATGATTGTTTTGCAAGGCAAAACGTAATATTTTCGTTTTTTAATTTAATATCATCGAAACATGAATGCTTATTTTGATAAACGAAGATAACAAATCAGTGAATTTTTTACAGCAAAAACTATTTTATGTTCCCTTTTCCTGTTTGACGAAAGTATTTACATAAAATAAATGTGTTTAACTATTTAAGTTATGGATTACGAGTTTATACTCGAATAGTCTGGCATTTCAACTACATCATGATTTAAAATAAAAATAAGGCTAATTCGAGTATTATTTGACCTTGCCCAGAGTTCTCAAAATAACTCGCAACTCAGATTATTCATAAAAGATTGTAGAACGATAAGAATTGATAAAACCCGAGGAAAGCCCTTTTGATAAAAGAAATTTGTAAAAATTATAGAATTTTCCTATTCTGAATTTTCATAAAAGCAAATGAAGTAACTTTTATTAAACGACTTTCGTTTCTATTGTGTTTGAAATAAATTACATCAATCAAATTACTAATGATTAAAAGAACATGAAAAAATTATTACTATTTATTGTTTGTGTATTCTTCACATTATCAATATTCGGACAAGAAGAAGAAACCTATGAAATGTATCCATTAAATTGGTTTGTACGAGTTTCGCCAGGTATGTTTGCGATTAACTCAACACCTGCGACAATGGACTTATTCTTCTTAGATGATGATATTGCTTTTCCTGATTCTGCTTTCGGAACATTAGAAACTAATAATATGTGGTCTTATGGATTAAACGCAGAGGTTTCTTATTTGATGAATGGAGATTTTACAGTCAGTCATAATGCCTTTTTTGGTATCGGAGCAAACGGAATGTTTACGTATTCTTCTAATTTAGAGTTTGGTCGAGAATTGCCTTTCGGCAAATTGTTTGTTCAGCCTCGAATCGGTATTAGTTACATTCATACCAGTTTACGAATTGATGAATTTTTTCCATTTAATAAAGATTTTTTTCAAGTTAATAATCGCTTTATTTATGATGGAATGCGAGCCAAACTCAAAAGCCGAGCTTTTGCAGTAACACCTTCGGTAATCATTGATTATCCAATCAACAATTACGTTTCGATTTTTACCAAAGTCGGTGGACATTATAGTTTTGGTCGGCGTTCGTACTTAACCTTTATAGGCGAAACTGATGAAGTCGATAGCGAAGGCGATTATATCACGGCTCACGAAAATCGTAATTTTAATCATCCAAATATTGATTTTAGTATCGATGGTCAACAGCTGGTTAGCCGTCAATCACCTTATTTAAATTATAATTTCAATAGCTTTTTTGTACAATTTGGCTTGACGATTAGGTTGATGGAATTTTATGAATAAAGCGTTTATTCGTTCGTTTTACCAGTTTATTTTCTCAATGGTAGCGTTTATCCAAAATGGCATAAGTTTCAAAATCGTGGCATAGTATTCTCAATTGATAATAGTATCGACAAACAAATTAAACAACAACTATTATTAAATTAAAAAAAAGAAACACCATGAAAAACTTAATTTTGTTATTCACTTTAGTATTTGCATTTGGGTTTTCACAAACCATTCAGGCTCAACCTGTTCCAGGCGAAGTTGTTAATGAAACAAAAGTAGAAAAACCTAATAATCCACAGAAAACGACTTGCGAAAGACCTAAAAAGGGGAAAGCAACAAAGGCAAACATGAAAGAAGGAAATGCTAAAAAAACATGTTGTAAAGGACAAAAAGGACAAAATAAAGGGAAAGCTGTAAAGGCTAAAAATCAGCAAAAACACGAAGAACATCGTTACCATAAAGCAACAGGGAAACATGGTCATGGTAAAGCAAAAATGAATCATAAAGATAAAAAATAAAGGTTCTTTGAAAAAATCCAGTGGAATAATAAAAATTTGAAATCTATCAAGATTGTTTTTTTGTGTTGACATTGGTATAACATCAACACAAAAAACGAATTCAAATAATTCGTATGTTTACATTTATCACTGGATTCTTCAAAGAACCAAAATAAACATAAGCAATCTTTTCATAATAATAATAAACTCCTAATTTGTTAATTCAAGTTAGGAGTTTTTTTTATATCGAAAACTACCTTGATTTTCTATCATTTCTCTTTAAAATCGTAGCTTTGATGATTATAATTTTTTTAAAAAAAATTATTCAAAGCAACTATGAAAATCATCTATTTATCAATTATTTCTTTGTTCGTTTTAGCAGCTTGTAATAGTCCAAAACTCAAATATTGTGAAAACGAATACGTATTTATTCATCATGAAGCGTTGAAACCAATTACGTTGGATTTTGAACAAAATGAAACAGATTTTGAAAAACAATTATTAAAAAATTTGGAAGTAGATTTGATTTGTAGCAGTTCAAAATTGGCAGGTTTGCCATTGGATTTAAAAACAGATGATTTTCATAAATCATTTGGAGCAGTTACACTTCCTGTCATGTTTTTTAATAATTGTCCGAAAGAAGAAAATATTCCAGTTCGTCACAAAAACTTATCAAAGCATTTTATTTTTGAGATTAATGCTGATGCTATTTCATTTAATGGCCATATGCTTTTAGCCGAAAAAGATAGTATTCTCAACGCTTTAGAAACACACTGGTTTAAACAAGAGTTGACTTATAATGATTTTCAAAAATTTGATAGCCGATTTTATTTATCCGTTGATTTACCATCAAATAATAAGTTAATACAAATTATTATTAGTAGTTATACTCAATTCTACCTCAAAAAATTAGATGAATACACTCGAAAAGCATTCGATGAATACCTTTGTGATATTAATGTGGAAACCTTCAAACTTTGGAAAAAAGATTTGAATTTTATGATTCATATTTGTTATACGGACGATTGTATCTTGTTGCGTCAACCGTCATCAATACCCAAATAATAAGGATTGAATAACCGAATTTGTAATAAAAATCGGTTATTCAATCCTTAGATTTATTCGGTTACAATTTCTGATTTTTCTGTTTTTTCAAAAACCGAATCCTCTGACTTTTCTTCCGTGATTTTCACTTCCGTAAATGTTCGAGTATTTCTAACCTCAAGCGGTTTGTTCTCTTCGGTTTTGTACTAAGTTAAGGAATTTGGTAAAACAAGACCATTAAATTCTTTCCAATCATCGTAACGAATCCAACCATATTTTTTAGCTTTCTTTTCTGCATTTTCTTCATCAAAATAAGTAACAGTATAAGCTAACCATGACATTTGATTCGTTTCTATGTCGTAATACAAAATGTATTCATCTTCTGGGCTTACGCCAATATTTTCTCCATAAGTTATAAGGATTCCGATATTTGTTTTACCATCAAAAACTAAAGTATCAGCGATCTCGTAATTGATACCTTCATCAGCTAAAACAAAAGGCATTGCATAAAAATAGAACATCAAATTATGATAAAAAATCGCATCGCCTTTATAACTTGTATCTGCTTCTAACCAATAATTTTCGCCATCGAAACCAGTTTTGAAAGTTTCTGCTTCGATGCGTTCTCTACGATTTTTCAAATCAATGATTTGATATTCCGTTTTTCCATCTTTATTAATAATATAACTTAATGTATTCATTTTATTCCATTGTTCTAAACCGCCATGTTTTTCAAAAACCGCTTGGATATTTTCTGGATAATCAATGGATTTTATATTTTCAGAGGTGTTTTGTTCACAACTTAAAATTAGTACGCTTACTATTAGAATGATAAATGTTCTCATGTATTATTTTCGTTTTGAAAAAAGATATAACCATGATACAATTGAGCTTGTTCGCAACAATTGAATCGAAAGTCGTTTTTCAGACTACTTTTCAGTTTTCAATTATCAAACAATCCACAAATGTTTTCATCATCACAAACATTGGTAACAAACTATCTTTCGCTATCAATTGAGGCATATCGTCAGAATCTTCTAATGCATCACAAACGAAATACATTAACTCGGCTTCAGTATGATAACCGATTTCTGACTCAAAAAACTCATCTAAAGGTTGACCTTTAGGATTCGTATAATTTTCTAATTGTTTCCAATTATCAAACTGAATAGCATCAACTTGTTTCAAACTTAGACGCTGAGGCAATGTTCGTTCTTTTTTTATCGCTTCCCAAATCACAAAAGCCATATAATACAACAATTCCTTTTCTGCTTGACTAAACAAATAGGTTTCATTATCTGACATCAAATAGGCAAAAAGAGAAGGTTGTTTGCCTTTAATATCGTCCAATTTTATAGCGATTTGTTCCGCTGTCAATTCACTAACTTCTTCCGCAATCGTATCAATTGTATCTACTGAAATCATTTCTTTTTAAGTATAAAGTATTAGGTATAAAGTATAAAGCACTTGTCCCGAAATCTTGGTGATGAAGTGTTTGGTAGCAAGATTTCATACATATCACAAAAGTACAATTTTACGAAAGTATTATTTGTTATCTGTTCTTTTAAATAAAAAACCTTGCTACAATTGAATTGTAACAAGGTTTTCAAAAATTGCGATAAGGAAATACAAGCTACCGAAAAACTCGAAATTTACTTATTTTACAACTTCACCTTTGATGTATAAAATCATTGGTGCTTCACTAACATTGGTATTAACTTTTATTGATTTATTGAATTGACCAATATTTGCAGCGTCATACTTTACGGTGATTTCTCCTGATTTTCCTGGTAAAATTGGAGCTTTCGGAGAAGAAGGCGTTGTACAGCCACACGAAGGTTTTACACTTTTGATAATCAACGGCTTTGTTGAATGATTTGTAAATTTGAACGTTGTTGTTACAGGTGTTCCTTGTTGAATTTGATTGAAATTGTGCATTGTTGTCACAAACTTAACTTCATCGTTGCTATCTGCTGTAAATGACATTGTTAAACACATTAAACAAGCAAATAATGTTACTGTTAGAAAATTTTGAAATTTCATAATATGTTGTTTTTTTAGTTGATTCCTAACCGATTTGATTAGAATCTGATTAAATAATAGGTCAAATATAGGAGGAATTATTTATAACTAAAAATTTAGTTGAAGTTTTAACTAAATTTTTAGTTATATAATTTTATTCTTCTCTTGAAATCAAACTTATAACTAAACGAGTTCCATCAAGATTGTGATAATCCCATTTTACAAAACCGATTGTTGGATGAAAATAGGCTGTTAATTTTGCTTCGGTTACTTGCGAAGTTCCTGTAGCTTCGACAACGTAACACTTCAATTCTCCGAAAGCCGTTTGGATTTTTGTCTTGTCTGTTATTTCATAAGTCGAATGAATATCAATAGTTTTTTCTGTATAATCATTGCCAATCCATTCTTTAGCTTCGGTGTTATAACCAGCTTTTATTTTTCCTGTCCATTTTGTTCCTTTTTTTAGTGGAAATCGTATTTCGGGAAATGGACTAAACTCTGTACTAAAAAAATAAGCTGAACGAGGAGGATGCCACCAAATTCTATTTTTATCTTCAATAATTCCTGTCCATGTTGTTATAATAGATTTTTTACTCGGAATCAAATAATCAAATTGAATTTGAGTTTGAGGCTCATACGGACTATTTTTATACAAAGATTCGTCCTTTATTTCAACATGAATTTTATCAATCAAAAAATCTGTATTCGTAACTGTATCAGGATTCACCAAAACCCAACTTGAAGCAATTAAAGAAGGCATATCGTTTAATAATAAAACCTTTGTTGTATCTTGATTTTTATCAATTACATAATAGTCAAAGAGCAACTTCGTACCAACGGTATAAATCTGATTATCTCTATCAACGCTATCTAATTTTGATAGTTCTTCTTCTGCGTATTTAGAAATATTTTGAGGTGAGCAACTGATTATTAAAACGATATTAATGTAAATTAAAAACTGGATAAGATATTTCATTAAGAATAATTTTTTAAATTAAAATGGATAATCAAAACTAACGATAAAACATTGAAAAGCAAGTTTTAATCAATCAGAATCGTCAAAAAAATAATGTTGAAATCTTAAAAAGTGATTAAAACGTTTTATTATTGACAACGAGTTTGAGAATAGAAAAAATGTCACAACATTTTAATCACAATCACAAAAACATAACGAATATGAAAAAAGTATCAAGTTTATTGCTGTTTACAATATTAGCACTTAGTGCAATTGCTCAGAAGTTTACGAAAGAAGTTGATGTAAATTGGGGAAAAGAATATAAACGTCCAAGTTTTTCGGCAGTAGAAAAAATTATAGGAAGTGATGCAGACGGAACGTATGTTTGGAGAAATAAAGCTGGAACTTTAACGAATTCAGAAATTATCATCGAACGATATGATAATCAATTGAATTTGGATAAAGCATCTTCTTTGGATTTACCTTTTAATACCTTTAGTAATGACTTTCAAGTTGTTGATATTATTCCGTTTGGTGGAAATATTGTGATGTTATCTGCTTTGTATGATGGTCGAGCGAATGAGAACATATTGCATGTTCAAGAGATTGATAAATCGTCATTAAAACTAAAAGGAAAACGCCAAGAAGTAGCAAATATTGAAGCAAAAAGAAGAATGAATAAAGGTGGATTTGATTATGCTATTTCGAGAGATAGTTCACGGATTTTGATGTATGCTAATTTACCTTTTAAGCGTCGAGGTGGCGAACGATTGTCGTTGACGGTTTATGATGATAACTTAAATCAGCAATGGACAAAAGCGATTGAATTACCATTTCAAGATAGAAATTTTGAGGTGGAAAACTATGAAGTTGATAGAAAAGGGAACGTTTATATTTTAGGTCGTTTGATTGATAGAAATAATATTTCATTGTTTTCAAATCGTCCATATTACAGTTATGTTATTGTCGCTTATCGCAATAATGGTCAAGATGTCAAGCAATATGATGTATCGTTAGGCGATGATTTTATTACAGAATTGACGATTCGAGTTGGGAATGATGGCGATTTGATTTGTGCAGGATTTTATTCTGAACGCACGACACAAAGTATGAAAGGTTCGTTCTTTTCAAAAATCAATGCAGAAACAAAAAAAATGTACGACATTAAGAAAGGTGAATTTGATTCTGCTTTCTTATCACAATTTATGTCAAAACGCCGTGCAAGAAAGAAGCGAGAGTTATTCAATTATCGTATTGATAGATTGATATTAAGAAGTGATGGCGGAGCGTTGATGGTTGCCGAACAATTCTTTGTTCGGGTGACTACTCAAACTGATGCTAACGGTTTTCAGACCACAACTTATACTTATTATTATAATGATATTATAGCGATTAATATGAATCCTGACGGCTCAATTGAATGGGCGACTCGAATACCAAAACGTCAGATTGATGGTTCGGGCGCATTTTCATCGTATGCAATGACGATTAGTAAAGGTAAGATTTACTTTGTCTATAATGATCATCCGAAAAACTTGGATAGAACCGATTTTAGACGAATCAAGAACTTCAATGGCAAACGTTCTGTCGTGAATTTGGCGGTTTTAAGTCCTGATGGTTCTTACAAAAAATATCCATTGTTCAGTAATCGTGATGAACGTATATTGATGCAACCAAAAATCGCACAACAAGTTAGTGCTGACGAAATGATTATTTTCGGAATGTTTAAACGCCGATATAAGTTTGGTCGAGTGACGTTTTAGGAAGAATTGGAGGGAAAAATAAATTAATAGTTGAGAACACGGATTTTGTGGATAAAGCGGATTTTGCGGAAGTATTTTTATTTTATTTATCGCTGTGAAATTCGTTTAATCTGTGTTCTCCAATATTTTACAACAAAACACTTGATTATTCACGTTTCGCTGAAACGTAAAATAGAAATCACAATTGCTAAATTTTGCTTCGCAAAATGCTTTTTTCACGCAGATTCACGCAGATTCACGCAGATTCACGCAGATTTTCTAATAATTGGTAGAAAAAATGGTTTATT
>JBGCFH010000381.1:0-36869 GCA_045106825.1 Saprospiraceae bacterium
ATTGTAAAGATCTGACAGATTTTAAAAATCTACCGTACCCATATAGATGGGCAGATAGGAAAAGTTGAAATTATGGTATCATAGCTACGCTATTTTGTAGCATAATAACCATGATTTTCTACAGACAGCACCAGAGCTAACGCTCTTATTACATTAATTTTCTATCAAAATACGATAAAAGAGCGTTAGCTCTGATTCTGTCTGTAGAAAATGGTATCCAAAGATCTACAGAGTAGCGTAGCTACGACACCATTTATCAATCATTTTCCATAATATTTTTATAAAAGTTTACCATTGCCCATTTGTATAGGTACGGTAGGTTTTTGAAGCAAACAATCGTATCCCGTTTTTAAAAAGAATAAACAGCACCGATACTTGGAATGATTGGCAATTGATTTACTCGTTCGTATTCTATACGGTCGAAATAGAAGATATTTTCACGATTATAAGCATTCGTAATACTTCCTGTAACTTCTAATTGACTGGTACGACTAAATTTATAAATATATTTGATGGAAGCATCTAAACGATGATAAACGGGCAAACGACCAGAGTTACGATCATCAGAGTAAATAACTCCCAAATCACCATTCTCTCTTATAATATCAGTATCAATTCCATCTGTAAATGGTAAATTATTATAGAATCCTTGTGTCAAGGTAAATGGAAAACCTGTACCAAAATTCCAACGAACTGAACTTTCCCAGTTATCATTTTGACCAAATTTATAAGAGAAAATAAAATTGGCATTATGACGACGATCAAAGTGTGTCGGGTATTCTTGTTCACCATCATTTCTACTTACAAAACCTAATGAATAAGCTGTCCAAACAAAAATATTATTACTACGATATTGTAATAATATATCAAGACCTCGTGCAGAACCAGTTTCCGTAACAAAGTTAGGATCAGCAACGTCTTCCTTATTTCTATTTAATGAAATCAACTGTGGAAAATACTTGTAATAAGGTTCGACATTAAGTTCCCAATTATCACTCAAATCAATCTCAACGCCACCAATCGCATGAATAGATTTTTGTAAACGACTATCTGCTTCGTTATCGGTATTTAATAAATTAACATCAGAAGGAGCCGAAATAAATCCAACAAACAAATTGACAATGTCTTGCTCATTCACTGCACTAATCAAATCTTGAGAATACAAACCACCAGCAAATTTGAAACGTAACCCGTCCGTAGCATTTAATTTGACACCTAAACGAGGCTCAAAAGTAGTTTCAGAAAGTGCTGCATAATATTGAAAACGGAGACTTGGCTCGATAATCAACTTGTCCAATGACTTACGAAACTTCATAAAACCAGCTAATTCTGTTGTGTTTTGAGTTTCGTTGATTGTATTGCCAAACAAGTTAGTAAACTGAAAATCAGTACGATTACCTGTTACATTAAAACCATATTTGAACTCACTATCATCACCATAATAAGTAAAATCTAAACCGGCAACAAATCCTCCGATTTCACTACTACGAGGTTTATCATCATTTTCAAGAATCTCAATATCATAATTAGAATATGTAAAATTACCACCAATAATCATTCTTGAAGCCCCAGGAATCACTGTAAAATCCAGACCAACACCATTAGAAACCCAACCTAAATCAGCAATATCTGTATAGTTTACTCTATCGGTATAGTTGAATCCAAATAAGTTTAACTTACTACCATTTCCACCATTAAAAGAAACTTTTCCGTACAAATCAGTATAACTAAAAGGTAAACCAGCTGTATCAATATAAGAATATAACGTCTTAGAAGTTTCGTTGATATAAGAATGTTTTCCTGTTAAAATATAAGAAACCGAACTACCACTATCATTGATTTTTTTAATTGGTCCTTCAATCAATGCTTTCGCTTGAAACGGACTAACACTAACCAATCCACCTAATTTTTTCTTATTTCCATCTCGTGTTGTGATGTCGATAACCGCAGAAATACGTCCACCATATTCTGCATTAAAACCACCAGTTAGGACTTCTACGTTTTTGATAATTTCTGTTTCAAAAACAGAGAAAAAACCAATCGAGTGAAATGGATTAATAATCGTCATTCCGTCCATCAAAACCCGATTTTGAACAGGTGAACCACCACGAATATACAATTGTCCACCTTGATCACCTGTAAAAACAACACCTGGCAAAACTTGTAAATATTGAGCTAAATCCGCTTCGCCACCAGTTGCAGGAATCGCTTTTAACTGCTTTTTAGTGACCGTTACACTTGATATTTTGACTTCCGTTCTGGCTTCATCTCGTCGGGCAGATACATCGACAGTCGATAACTGAACCGAAGATTCTTTCAAGACAATCGGCATATTTAGCACTTGATTTGCATCAACAGTAACTTCAACAACAGTACTATCATAACCCAAATACATACAAACGACTTTGTATGTACCTGGTGCGACATTTAAACTGTAGAATCCATCTAAATTTGTGGAAACACCGTTCGTTGTGCCAGAAATGTAAACATTGGCATAAATGACCGGTTCACCAGTTACATCATCACGGACAACGCCACGAATCGTTGCATCTTGTGCAAAAGATGAAATAGTTAATAATAGAAAGAACGCAATAAGTGAGTTTGTATATTTATTCATAAGTTATTTTTGTTAATGTGTTTCGTTGCTCATAAAATGCAAAAGTACGACAAACCGCTAACAAAAAAAGTAATGTAATTATCAAAAAACAAGTATTAATGTGTGAATGATGTTAAAATGAGTATGGAATTTTCAAATACAAATTTTAACTTTCTTTAATAATTTGATTTACTTTTGTTAATTATCAATTGTCCTTTATCAATTATCAATTAAACAAATGATTTTATTCTATACCAATAATATTAAAAATGGCATTGCAGAATTGCCACAGGAAGAAGCAATGCACTGTTTGAAAACTTTGCGAAAAAAAGTTGGCGATGCGATACAATTCGTTGATGGTCAAGGAAGTTGGTATAAAGGAAAGATTATTGGAACTGGTAAAAAATCGGTTTCGATTGGCATCGAATCTGTTATTGAAAATTATAATAAACGTAATCATTACTTACATATTGCGATTGCACCGACCAAAAATATCAACCGTTTTGAATGGTTTTTGGAGAAAGCAACCGAATTTGGAATTGATGAAATCACACCTTTATTATGCTATCATTCCGAACGAAAAAAAATCCGTTTGGATAGATTACAAAAAGTCGTTGTTGCAGCAATGAAACAATCTTTGAAAGCCTACGAACCAAAAATAAATGACTTGACTTCGTTTAAAGATTTCTTAAAGGCACAAAATAATCTTGAAAATCCGAGCGAAAACCAGAAATTTATTGCTCATTGTCAAGATGGTTTTTCGGACGCAAAATTGCACTTAAAAAATATCGCTGGAGTTTATCCCGAAACCTCGGCGACTAAACAAGCAATTACAATTCTGATTGGTCCCGAAGGAGATTTTTCGAGTAATGAAGTAGAATTGGCGTTAAGCCAAAATTTTCAAGAAATATCGTTGGGAAAAGAACGATTACGGACGGAAACGGCTGGTTTAGCAGCTTGTCATATAATTTCACTGTTAAATTGTTAAATTGCTATATTATCAATCACTAATCACTAAAAAACTAATCACTAATTTATGATTAAATCAATTTACATAGATAATTTCAAAGCATTGAATGACTTCAAAATGGAGTTTCAACCGCTGACACTTTTAATCGGTGCAAACAGCGTTGGAAAATCGACCGTTTTACAGGCTTTGGAATTATTGGCTTACTTCACGAAAGGTAAGGAATTTGGTGAATTGAATAATTATTTGAAGGAACGAGGTTGGTCAGCGAAGGATTTGAGGTCGAATTTGAGTCGGAAAAGGCATATTACTTTTAGAGTGGAGTTTGAACTTGAAGAAAGTATTTTCGAATGGGAAATTATTTTAACTATTACAGAAAACGGATTCGAATTAATTAAAGAATCGGTTATAGAAGGTAAGAAGAAGCACTTGTGGAGTCATAATGAATCTACATTTGTTTTAGATGATGATGATGATGATACTTTGTACTTGATTAGAAAACCTTTTACAAGTTCCACTTTATCTTTTTTTGATGGTTATATTAATCCAAAATTATCAAGAATTAAAAATTATCTCAATAACTTAGCCTTATTCGATTTCTCTTCAACCGAACAATTAAAATCTCGAAATCTAATCGTAAAAAACGCACAAATTGGCAGAAATGGCGAAAACTTAGCCGCTTATTTACATCAATTATCAAAAGAAGAATTAGTCAACTTAACAACGCAATTACAAACTTACGCACCGTTTTTTGAAACTATAAACATCAGAAAACGCAGTCGAAATGAAGTCGAAATTGACATTAAAGAAAAATTTTCTAATAATAGAATTGATGCACAACATCTAAGCGATGGAATGATGCGATTATTGGCAATACTGACTTTGGCATTGACGGAAAGTGGCTATTCGACGATGATGATTGAAGAAATTGAAGATGGAATTAATCCGAATTTGGCTGGAGAAGTGATTAAAACATTGACAAAAGTCACACAAGAAACAAATCGTCAATTTATATTAACGACACACAATCCATTGATTTTAGATTGGGTTGATGTGGCTTCTATTCACTTTTTATATCGTGATAAAAAAGGTTTTGTAAAACAGAAAACATTCAACGAATTACCAACTGTTTTACAAAATTTAGATTACATGAATCCAGGTGAAATTTGGATAAATTTTGATAAAGACGAATTAATTCAAGACAATGAATAAACCCATTTTAAATATTGCATTAATTGGAGAAGGGAAAAATGATGTCGGCATTATGGGCGAAAAATCGTGGCAAGATGGAACGGTTCAGGCTTATGTTGACCGTTTTTTAGGCGATGATTTTGAATTGAAATTTGAGGTTTTGCGAGTTTCAAAAAAAGATATTAAACAATTAAAAATAGGAAATAAAGGCCGCTATCGAAAACAAAAAATTAGAGGAATTGCTAAGAAAATTCTACGGTTCGTTCAGCTTTATCCCAAAAGAAAATTTGATTTATTGATTCTATTTTCAGATGTTGATAAAACACAAGGAAAGGAAGCATCTGAAAACGAAGCAAAAGCAAAATATGCTTCAATTTTAGCGGATTTAGAAAATGGAAAACAATTTCTTTTTGAGAAAAAACCTGAAATAAAATTTGTTCCGATGATTCCAGTTCGTATTTTGGAATGTTGGTTGTTGGGCGATAAAGATGGTTTTGAAAATATTGCATGTTCACCGCAAAATCCAAAATTACCGAATCAACCAGAACAAACTTGGGGAGAAAAAAATAATCCTGAAAGTGATTATCCAAAACATTATTTAAAACGGATTTTAGAAAATAATGATTTTCCAAATAATACAGAAACGTATCGAAATATCGTTTTTAATAATAATTTTCAAAATTTAAATCAAAACTGTTCGATAAGTTTTCCGTTATTTTATAATAAAATGATGGAAGTGAAAGAAATTTTTCAAGAAAATAACTAATAATCAGACCTGACAGGTTTTTAAAACCTGTCAGGTCTTTATAACAATAACTATGAAAAAAACAACCATAATATTAAGCATTCTTTTCTTCGCATTAACCGCTTTCAAAAGCGATAAACCGACGTTACAATTAGCATTAGTAAAGTATAATGGAGGAGGAGATTGGTATTCAAACCCGACAGCGTTGCCGAATTTGGCGAAGTTTTGTAACAAAGAAATGGGAACAAATTTCGAGGCAGAATATGCAACGGTTGAAGTCGGAAGCGTAGAATTATTCAATTATCCGTTTTTGCATATGACTGGACACGGAAACGTCGTTTTCTCGGATTCGGAAGCGGAAAACTTGCGTTTGTACTTACTAAGCGGTGGATTTTTGCATATTGATGATAACTTCGGAATGGATCCTTATGTGCGAACAGCGATGAAAAAAGTGTTTCCAGAATTGGAGTTTGTGGAATTGCCGTTTGAGCATGAAATTTATCATCAGAAATATAAATTCAATAATGGTTTACCAAAAATCCATGAACACGATGGCAAAGCACCTCAAGGTTTTGGGTTGATTTTCGAAGGTCGTTTGGTTTGTTTTTATACTTACGAATGTGATTTAGGTGATGGTTGGGAAGATCCTTCGGTTCATAAAGATCCGCCGGAAGTCCGTAGAAAAGCCTTAGAAATGGGTGCGAACTTGGTGCGTTATGCGTTTCAGTTTTGATTTCCTCACGCAGATTAACGCAGAAAAACCGCAGATTAAAAGTAAAAAAATCAGCGAAAAATCAGCGTTAATCTGCGTGAAAAATTATTTCAATTCCAACAACGCCACATTTTCAATATGATGTGTGTGCGGAAACATATCGACTGGGCGAACTTTTAGTAACTGATATTTTTCGCTCAACAACTGCAAATCACGAGCTTGTGTCGCAGGATTACAACTCACGTATACGATTCGTGGACTTTCCAATTGCAACAACATTTCCACGACTTTTTGGTGCATTCCAACTCTTGGCGGATCTGTAATCAAAACATCTGGTTTGCCGTGTTTTATCGCAAATTCATCCGTCAAAATATCTTTAACATCGCCAACATAAAACGTAACATTTTCTACTTCGTTGTTAGAAGCATTGATAATTGCGTCATCAATTGCTGGTGCAACTTCTTCAATTCCAACAACATGTTTTGCTTTGTGTGCCAAAAACAGAGCGATACTTCCCGTTCCAGTGTATAAATCATAGACGTTTTCATTGCCCGAAAGTCCTGCAAATTCGGCTACAATATTATACAAATGCAAAGCCTGTTCAGTATTTGTTTGAAAGAACGATTTTGCACCGATTTTATATTTTAAATGACCTAATTGTTCATAAATAAAATCTCTACCATAATGCGTTTCAATCGGCAAATCAAGAAAAGTATCATTTGCTTTTTGATTGATAATGTATTGTAAAGCAGTGATTTGTGGAAATTTTTCTTGTAAATGATTTAATAATAAATCTCGTTTTTCTTTGTCATCATCATAGAAAATTACAACAACCATTGTTTCTTCTAAAGTTGAGGTACGAATCATTAAATTTCGTAATAATCCACCTTTATTGCGAATATCGAAAAAGGTGAAATTGTGTTCATTTGCGAAAGCATAAACATCATTTCTAATCTCATTTGACAAACCGCCTTGAAGGTAACAATGGTCAATCTGAACAATCTTATCAAACGCACCAGGACGATGAAAACCTAAAGCATTTCTATTTGAAAAGTCTTCGCCAGATTGTACTTCTTCTTCGGTTAACCAACGTTTGTTGGAAAACGAAAACTCCATTTTATTACGATAATATTGTGTTTTTTCAGCACCTAAAATTGGTTGAAAGTCAGGAATTTCAATTCGACCTAAACGCTCGATTGCATTTTTAGCAACTTTTGATTTTTGAACAATCTGTTCCTCATATGATAAATTCTGCCATTTGCAACCACCACAAATATCAAAATGAGGACAAAACGGTTCAACTCGTTTATCTGAATATTCTCGAATATTAATCGCTCGACCTTTTTTGAAATTCGTGCGACTTTTAGTTACCAAAACATCTACCAAATCACCAGGAACTGCACCTTCAACAAAATAAGCCATATCGTCTTTTTTGCCAAAAGCTTTGCCTTTATCCGCTATTTCGGTCAATCGAACCGATTCCACAATTTTTGGTTTTCTTCTTCTTCCCATGTTTTTACAGGATTGAAACACCGATTTCACCGAAAACGCTGATTTTCGCCGAAATTATTTAAATCAATGTTTTTTTATAAAAATAACTGCAAAAGTACGGAAAACGTTTGGGAAAACCAGTTTCAAGCGACAAGTATCAAGGGCAAACGCATCAAAATGATTCTAATTATCATTAAAGCATTTCAACAAGTTGAAATATTATACTCACGCAGATTATCACAGATTTTCGCAGATACTTTGATTGACTTGTCAATAAAACTACAATTTACAAAGTAAATTATATAAAATCTGCGTGAGCAATTTTTGATGCGTTTGCCCTTACAAGTATCCGGAAACCAGAAAAAAAGGCGTAATCAAAACGATTACGCCAATTAGCGATTGAAACAACAATTAGTGAAAGTAAAATTTTAATTGTTAATTTTGGTTGTTTGACAATTGTTGCCAGTAGCGGCTGTCTTTAGCTGCCGTCTTTGTTTGAAATTGTTTACGGCAGCTAAAGACAGCCGCTACGTAAAACAATAATTTTTGCTTTTGGCAAAAATTGTCAATGAACCTTAATTTTTTATAGAACCAGCATTAAAACGATTCGTCATCGTTTTTTGCTGCTATAAACTAATCACTAAAAGACTAATCACTAATTTTCAAATACATTTTATAATAAATAGTCTGAATAATTCCACGAATGAAAATAAATAAACTAAAGGTCAACCAAAGCCAAAAATTAGTCATTTCATTAAGTTGATAATCAGTAGAGTAGAAGACAATCATAAAAAATAAGAAAGCAATTATCATTGTATTTCGCATCGCTTTTGAGGCGGTTAAACCGATGAAAATTCCGTCCCAAATGTAGCCTGAAGTTGCGATGATTGGAAAAAGAATTATCCAAATCATATAATCTTTTGCGGCTTCAATGACGTTTTGCTGATTGGTGAATAATTGTAATAATTCGACATCAAATAAATAAAACGAAATACTATAAATGATGGCTAATCCAAAAGCCCAAATAAAGGATAAATTGATAGATTTTCGTAATCGTATTTTATCTTTTGCACCAGCATATCGACCGACTAAACTCTCGGAAGCATAGGCAAATCCATCAATTCCGTAAGAAATCCAAGATACAAATTGTAATAAAATACTATTGACTGCCAAAGTCAAATCACCTTGTGCTGCGGATTGATTTTCAAAAAAAGCGAAAGAAAAAACCAGCAAAAATGTGCGAATAAAAATATCTCTATTCAGCGATAAAAATTGCTTAAATGCTTGTATTTCAAAAATGGCTTTTCGCTTGAAATATTGTAATAAATGTCCATGACGTTTATAAAAAATGACCAAAGCGACGATAAATCCTGTGTATTGTGCAATCACAGTTCCGAGTGCAACGCCTTCGGCTTTCATACCAAAATAATTGATAAAAATAAGATTGGCAATGATATTGACAATATTGATGAGAATCGTCAAAACCATTGGTACGACTGCATTTTGCATACCAAAAAACCAACCCATTAAACCATATAAACAAAGTGTTGCTGGAGCTGCCCAAATTCTTATGGAAAAATATTCTTTGGCTAAACTTTCTACTTCTTGACTTCCGTCTAATAGATAAAAGCCAAAATCCATCAAAGGCGATTGTAAGACCAAAAGTACCAAACCTGACACAAAACCAAATACCAACGCACGACCTAAAATCTGCATCAACTTTGCATCATTTTTTTCACCGAAAGCTTGTGCCGTCAAACCAGTCGAACCCATTCGTAAGAAGCCAAAACTCCAATACACAAAGTTGAAAATCAAACCGCCTAAAGCAATTGCACCAATATATATTTCGGATTCCATTCTGCCCATCAAAGCAGTATCGACCGAACTTAACAATGGAACAGATAAATTACTAATGATATTCGGAATAGCGAGGTAGAGGATTTTTTTATTCATGGAGGAAAACGGTTCACGAGTAGTTTTTTTACAAAAAAAATAGGAATAATGAAAAAACTACTAAAACTACTAAAACTACTAAAACTAAATCACTTCACAATCGTAGAAAAGCTATCGTCAATAATGGAATTAAACTGTTTTTGATTGCTATTGATTTTGATGACTCGAAACTCACGATAGACAATTTGGGAAAGCGAAACATCAACGATAACGGTGTAATAAACGGTTTCGACATTAGCGGTGACAAAGGATAAATCATTTGTCGGAAGTGCGGCAGCTAAGAGGAGTTCTTGTTCGCCATTTTCATTTTTTGGAACAAAGGAAATACCTTGAATGGCAAAATAAGGCGTTCCGTATTTTTCGGCTAAATGACTATAATGAGAGGAAATAATTAAACCATTTTGATAATTTTTGGCTGGTTGTAGATTGTTATGTTTATTGACATCAGAAAAATCTTGTAATGATAATACTTGCAAAATTTCTCTCTTTAATGGAGCGAGATAATTGAAATAGTTAGAATCGTAGCCTTCAATCATTTCTGCTGCACCTTCGATTTGAAGATGAATACCGTGATTTTTAGCGTTATTCGTTAGATTTTGATAGAACCAAATGGCATCACGACCACTTAATACAGGTCGTTTATCTGCAATTGTTGGATCTAATGTTGCTGGCAAACTGAAATTTGGACTAACAGAAACAATATGTTTAATTGATTTGTCCGCAATATCAAAGGATGCTGTTCGGTCAATATAAATTCTACCTGTACTACAAGCATTAAAAAATACAGTGCTAAACATTATTAATAATAGAAAGGTAGAATAATTTGTCATTGTAGCTAAATTTAATTTTGTTCTAACTTCTTTTTTGCAGATATGAAATGTTCACCATCAGGAAACAGTTTCACATATCGTTCATAATAAGATTTTGCATATTTCATATCATGCATTGCTTCAACCGTTTTTGCCATAATGATGAGCATACGTTCATCAGAAGGATAATTTTGATATTGTTTTTTGACTAAACCCGAAACCATTCTTCGCATATCATCTTGATTGATTTTATTGATAAAACAACAAAAATCAGCGTATTCATCGTCTTCGATTTTCTTTTGATCAAAGAAAACTCGATTCATAATATACATTTCGTGATAACTATTGAGATAGTATAAATTTTCACAAACCTTGATATTTAAATACTTATTGTCGGGATATTGATTTAATAAAACTAAGGCTTCGTAAGTGCTACGCAAAAAGTTAGATTCTCTGAAAGATTGTTCGACCATTTCAAAGTGAGCGATTGCTTTGATTTTCTCAAAAAGCTTTTGTGACAAAATATTTAATTTCAAATCTGGTATAAATTCAACCCTTGAAAGATGCTGAATCAAACGCCTTTGTCGAATATCGGTTGATAGAATCGTTTTTTGATTGACTTCTTCTGCTTCCATATAATCTCTATAAGAAATTGGTTTACACAAAAATTTTTGTGTGACCTCAAACTTATCCGAAGAGAAATAAGTCATAAAATCAATCGTTTCTTTCTCATAATCTCCTTTGAGGATTCTCAAAACCTTTGAACCTTCATGATAATTATAATTCGCCTTACTCATCAAACTAATCGCAATCGAATCTGCTTCTAATTCATAATTCAGCGTTCTATCAAGGCTTTGTATGAAAGGTTGACTGGTATCTATTGTTTCACCTTTCTTTTTTACAAATCGACCATATTGTAGATAAGGATGTTGTTGTATAAAATGACTGACTTCATGTGCTAATGCAAACGCTAATTGAGCTTCATTCTCTAATTTGGATAAAAGTCCAATGTTGACAATGATACTTCCATCTTGCCAAGTTGTTGCATTTGGCGTATTGAATCGACTGACAAAAAAGGTTATGTCATTTTTTAAGTCCGAATTATACAAAATATGATCTCCAACTTTACGAACATAATCCGTCAACGGATCATTAAAGTAAATATTACCATTTTGAAATATTTCTCTTAAAGCATATTCGGTAGCAATGTCAAACTGTTTTTTTTGTAAAGTATTTAATCTTAATGAATTATGATACTTTAACTTAACATTACTTTTAATACGTTTTAGAAAGTCTGCTGGGATTTCACCTCTCAACTCAATAGGCGTATAATCGTCACTTAGTTGCCCAAATATTGGAGAACTAAAAAACACCGAAACGCACAATATAAATAGCAGTTGTTGAAAGTGGGCAGTCATATCATAATTCAAATTGTTACTGAAAAGTATTTTACATTTGTACAAAAACAAATATAATTTATTTTTATATCAAAACTCGTGCAAAAATTGAAATTTCAGACATTTATCTATTTTTTGACACAAAAAAAATAGGATTTAGGGAATAAATTATAAATATTACTTATTTAAGATACATTAATATATAAAAAACACCTTTTTAATACTTTACAGATTAAAAAGGTGCGAATGATTGTTTTTAATAAATAAAAAAAGATCGTTTATTTCTTTCCAACTTTGAATGGTGATTTTTGAAAATTTCCTAACCTGTCAAACTCGTAACTCGTAACTCGTAACTCGCAACCATATTGAATTATTCTTCTAACAAATCTGGTCGTCTTTTACGAGTTCTTTTGAGTGATTCTTGGTAACGCCATTCTTCGATAGCTTTTTGATTACCGGACAATAAAATATCGGGCACTTTCCAACCTCTAAACTCTGAAGGTCGAGTATAAACTGGCGGTGCTAATAAATTATCTTGAAAAGAATCAAAAAGAGCAGACGTTTCATCATTTAAAACACCAGGCAGTAATCTTCCGATTGCATCAACAACAACAGCAGCCGCTAATTCGCCACCTGAAAGTACAAAATCACCAATCGAAATTTCACGAGTCACATAATGTTCACGGATTCGTTCATCTATACCTTTATAATGACCACAGATAATTATGACATTTTCAAGCATTGATAATTGATTCGCAATACCTTGAGTAAATCGTTCGCCATCAGGTGTCATAAATATGATTTCATCATAATTACGCTTCGATTTGAAATCATCTAAACATTTTGCCAAAGGTTCAACCATCATTACCAAACCTGCTCCGCCACCATATTGTGCATCATCCATTTGCTTGTGTTTGCCAGTCGCATAATCACGAGGATTGTGCAAATGCACCTCAAACAAACCCTTTTGTTGTGCACGTTTCATAATCGAATGCTCAAAAGGACTTTTTAATAATTCTGGTAATAATGTGATAATATCTATTCGCATCTTAATAAATTGTTGTCGCTTCGCTAATTGTTCAATTTTCCCATTTTGTATGAAAACTTTCTGACCAATCTTTATCAACTCGTTGATAAGTATGTGAACCAAAGTAATCTCGTTGTGCTTGAATCAAATTTGCAGAAAGTGTTTCGGTCGTTATGCCTAACCAATATTGATAAGCAGAAGAAAACACTGGTGTTGCGATTTGATTTTGAAGCCCCAAAGTTAATATTTCTTGTGTAGAAGTCGTATTTTCATTGAGTTGTTTCCAAATTGTTGAATGTTCAATAAGGTTTGATTTATTTTGGAAATAATCGACTAATTGTTCCATCAATGCGGAACGAATAATACAACCGTTTGTCCAAATTCGACTAATTTCTGAAAAACTCAAATTCCAGTCATATTCATCAGAAGCTTGTTGCATCAATGCAAATCCTTGAATATGATTAATGATTCGAGCAAATTGATACGCTTCCTTTAGGGTTTCAATATTTATTTTTGAATTAGATTTTTGTTTAACTATCTGACTACTAAGTTGTTGTCGTTTTTGTTTGAAAGAAGAAATATAACGAGCGTAAACGGCATCATTTATCATCGTTGCCGGAAAACCTAACTGCATTGCGGCTTGACTTGACCAAGAACCTGTTCCTTTATTACCAGCTTTATCCAATATTAAGTCTAATAAATATTGATTATCTTCCTTTTTTTGAAAAATATTAGTTGTGATTTCTAAAAGAAAACTGCTTAAATCCGTTTCATTCCATGATTTAAAAGTCGAATGAATTTCATCATAAGTATAATTCGGTTTGAGCAAAGCATAACATTCTGCCAAAAGTTGCATTTCTGCGTATTCGATTCCGTTATGTATCATTTTTATAAAATGTCCAGCTCCATCTTTTCCGATAAACGTACAACAAGGTTGACCATTTTTATCCTTAGCAGCGATACTTTCTAATACATCCGCTACTTTTTGATAAGATTCAGGTGTTCCACCAGGCATAATTGAAGCGCCAAATCTCGCTCCTTTTTCACCACCAGAAACACCTGAACCAATAAAATCTATATTGGCTTTCGCCAATTTGTCTACTCGTCTTTTTGTATCTAAATAGTGCGAATTTCCACCATCAATAATAATATCTTTTGGCGAAAGTAAAGGTGTTAACTGACTCAAAACCAAATCAATAACCTTTCCTGCTTTGACCATTAGTAAAATCCTTCGAGGCGTTTGTAATGATTCGACGAAAGTCGATAAATCCGTAAAACCTTGAATATTTTTATAATCAGCATTTTTCTCTAAAAACTGATTGACGATTTCTTTTTCAGCATCTTCCGAACGATTATAAACCGAAAGTTTAAAACCATTATCTGCAACATTTAAACTCAAATTGCTGCCCATGACACCTAAACCAATAACACCAAAATCGGATTTTGAATTATTTGTAATTTCATTAATCATTTTGTCCACAGATTTTGAAATATTAATTGTTAAACCATAGTTAGGAATTTCTAAAGTATCGAATTGAGATTGCAACATCTCTTTTTTCATATAATGATTTTGACGTTGTTGCATTCGATTATAAATCAAATCAAAACTGCCATTCAAATATATCCAGTTTATATTATCAACTTTTGAATGTAAGATTTGACGGTAACTTTCCTTCAACGCAGAACAGGCTAAAATTGCTCCATTTTCTTCTTTCCAATTTTGTAATTTGTCTGCCAATCGTTCCAACCAAGGTTGTCTATCTTTATCATTTAGCGGTTGTCCGGTAGACATTTTTTGAATATTTGCTTTCGGATGAAAATCATCAGCATCATAAAACGGTATATTTGTCGCTTTCGCTAAAGCTTCACTAACAGTCGTTTTTCCGCTTCCGCTAACGCCCATTATTATGTAAATCATATTATTAAAGTTTAGTATAGATATTACAAAGCTAAACTAAAAAAGCTCCGTTGCAAATTAATGCAATCGGAGCTTTTTGTGAAAAAATAATTCTTAACGTAACAATTAATTTTTGTTACTTGTCGAAAAAACGACTTCATGATTTTCAATAAAATCCTCAGTTGTAACTCTGATATAATAACTTATATTTTTTTCCCAGTTATTACCATCAACTGTCACTGGCATTGGTTTTTCTGATTTTAATAAATCATTATACAAAACTTGAATCAATTCGCCTTCTTCATCAAAGACTTCAATCATTACATTTTGTTCTCTTTCAACTTCAACTTTGAATTTTACTTGTTGAACTTCTATAGTTTGAAAAACACCTTTCATTACAGTATAGTTTACTAAGCCTTTATCGTAGCTTTGTTGTTGCATTGCTTTCTTCAATGCAGGATCTTTTTCTATGTGTTTTCCAGGGTTTTTTTGTGCGAATATAGTTGTTGTAAATAAAGTAAAAACTAATATGAAGATAAAGTTTATGACACTTGAATTTTTCATCTGATTGTTATTATCACTTAAAAATATATCTTATGATAGAATTTTAAGTTTTATTAAAAAACTTTTAACAAAGTGTTAAAATTAGAAAATTATTACAAATAAACTATTATTAACAAAATAATATTTTATGAAGGTACGATTTTAATAAGTGAATGTTACAAAAATTAACAGTTATATATTAAAACAAGTAATTATACTTATATAGATAAAACCTAATTGATTTGATTAATCTTAGAAAAATCTTTCATACGATTGTACATTATATTAATGCTGGTAATCAGGAAAAGGTCACACTAAATATTAATAAATAACTATATTTCTTTTAAAATCGCTGCTTTTAACAAAAAACAAGCTATTGTAAGTCTTGAAAAAAATAATGTAAAATCGACATTTCTATCTCTTATGAACGGTTAAAAATGAACGTTTTTTTAATTTTAGTCAAATAGAGGATAAAATTCTTCAGAAGGATAATCCATAATTTTTTCTTGATTTGTTCCAATCGTATCAAAAAAAACGCATTCATCCGTTCAATCCATCAAATCTGCTTGTCCCGAAAACTTCGTGGTGTTTTCACTTTAAACCACATCAACCAGCAGAACCAATCCCTTTCGCCATCAAAGTCGCCAAAAGTGGCATTATAAACAAAATCAACAACTCCATACGAATCACCGTTTTAACTGACTTTGGAATATCAACAACTTCTTCTAAATTATCGCCTTTACGATTTTTTAAAAAGAAAATAGTCGGATGAATCGACAACAAACCGACGATAACAAACAAACCGACTTTGGTTAAAAAAATGTGATTATTGGTATAAAATTCTGCTGGTTTTCCGATTCCACCTAACCAAAGTGTCAAACCTGCACCGACAACCAAAATACTGGCTAAACCATAAATTCCGTCAATCCTCGAAAGTCGTTTGAGTTCGGCTTTCGTCATTTGAGGTTTTAACAAAAGGTGTTCGATGACAACACAACTAACGACTACAAAAATGAATACGAAATGTAAGTATTTGACAATGATTTCAGCGTACATGATTTTAATTTATGTATTCCGAAGTTGCAGCTTCGGAGAAAAAGAATTTAGTTAATTTCCGAAGCTGGAGCTTCAGAATACGTAAAATAACAATTTATTTTTTGAAAAAATGAACTGTTAATAAAATCAAAAGGCGTTAAATTTTGATTAAAATATAATTTGACCTAACGTTACATTAAGAAAATAAATAATTTAGTTGCGTGTTATGAGTTACGAGTTGCGAGTTTGACAAATTGACGATAGATTGGAAATTATTCAAAGCTCATATTTATCATTAAAATAAATTATAATTTCAGATGATAACTTTGAATCAATAAAAAACTGTCGTTAATTCGTCAAACTCGTAACTCGAAACCCACAACTCGAAACAAACAAATATAAAATAACATGAATAAATTAAAGTCAATTTATAAGCATTCTACAAAAATTCTATTAGTAGCAGCAATCGCTATCATAGGAATGGCAACGGTTACAGATGATGACAACAAGTATTTTGAGTTATCAAAAAATATAGAAATCTATGCAAATTTGTATAAAGAAATTAATACAAATTATGTCGATGAAACGGATCCAGCTGGCTTGATGCGTGTCGGAATTGATGCGATGTTAGCGTCACTTGACCCTTATACGAACTATATTTCGGAAGGTCAAATCGAAGGTTATCGTATCGCAACGACTGGAAAATATGGCGGAATCGGTGCAACAGCAAGACCGATTGGCGATTATTCTGTGATTACGGATATTCAAGCGGATTGTGCGGCTGCGAAAGCTGGATTGAAAGCTGGTGATATTATTATTGCCGTTGATGATAAATCGACAAAAGGCAAAAAAGCGGAAGAAATTGGTGAATTTTTAAAAGGCTCGCCAGGTTCGACTGTTAATGTCACTATCGAAAGACCTCAAGCGGATGGTTCTAAAAAGAAAATGGATATTACTGTTGAACGTGAAAAAATCGTGATTCCGAATGTTCCTTATTATGGAATGGTAAGCGACGAAATCGGTTATATTACCTTGACAACATTCACACAACGTGCAGGTGCGAATGTTCAAAACGCACTCAACGAATTACGTAAAAACACGAAGTTGAAAGGTGTTATCTTTGACTTACGTGGAAACGGTGGAGGTTTGTTAAACGAAGCGGTGAATGTATCGAATGTCTTTATTGAAAGAGATGAATTGGTCGTAACAACTCGTGGAAAAGTCAAAGAATGGGACAGGAATTTCAAAACAAGTGGTGAACCTGTTGATTTAGATATTCCGTTGGTTGTGTTGACGGATAAAGGTTCGGCTTCGGCTTCGGAGATTGTTTCTGGGGTGATTCAAGATTTGGATCGTGGCGTTGTTGTTGGTCAAAAATCGTATGGAAAAGGTTTGGTTCAAAATACGGTTGATGTTGGCTATAATTCTCGTGTGAAGGTAACGATTGCGAAATATTACATTCCGAGCGGAAGATGTATTCAATCAGTGAATTATGAAAATGGTGAACCTGTTGAAGTTCCAGATGATAAGAAAGCAAAATTCAAAACTCGTAACGGAAGAACGGTTCTTGATGGTGGTGGAATTATGCCAGATATTAAGTTACCAAAAGCTCCGATTGTGAATGTAACGAAGAGTTTGATTAAAGAAAATTTGATTTTTGATTATGCAACTTTGTATGCTGCAAAAAATCCAACCGTGAAACCTGCTAAAGAATATGGTTTAACGGATGCAGAATATGAAGAATTCGTAAAATTCGTCAAAAGTAAAAGTCATACGTACGATACGGAAAGCGAAAAAGCGTTGAAAGCATTGGAAGATAAAGCAAAAGCTGAAAGCTATTTAGATGTGATTGCGACGGATTTGGATGCTATGCGCACAAAGATTGCTAATGATAAAGCTCAAGATATTTATACTTACAAAAGTCAGATTATCAAAGAGTTAGAGCGTGAAATCATCGCTCGCTATTATTACGAAAAAGGTCAAGTAGAATTGCGTTTGCAAAATGACGCAGAAGTGGAAAAAGCAATTGAGGTGTTAGGAAATTCGACATTGTATAATACAACTTTGA
The DNA here is from genome assembly GCA_045106825.1 of Saprospiraceae bacterium. Classification (GTDB taxonomy): domain Bacteria; phylum Bacteroidota; class Bacteroidia; order Chitinophagales; family Saprospiraceae; genus CAWVWD01. The sequence goes on from JBGCFH010000381.1 coordinate 18,432, forward strand.
AAAAGCAGTAATTTTCTATTTCCATAGGTACAACCTATGGTTACTCACGTTCAACCCTTTCAGGGTTTTAGAACTCTGGAAGAGTTCAATATGAGTAGCCATAGGTTGCACCTATGAAATATGAAATCACAAATCAAATCCAATATCTCGACGATAATTTTTCCCTTCAAATTCAATCAATTCCGCATTCTTATTAGAAATTGCTAACGCTTCTTTATATGTTTCTCCAAAAGAAGTCACCGCTAAAACTCTTCCACCATTTGTAAGAATATCTTCACCAACTTGTTTTGTTCCTGCATGGAAAAGTATGCTATCGCTCACGTTCTCAAAACCAGTCATCAACTTATTTTTGGCGTAAGCCTCTGGATAACCACCAGAAACCAACATAATTGTTGTCGCTGCACGTTCGTCAATCTCAATAGTTTGTGACGCTAAATTATCCGTTCCTGTTGCGTAAAGTAATTCTACCAAATCGCTTTTCAAACGAGGTAAAACCACTTCCGTTTCTGGATCACCCATTCGGCAATTGTATTCAATCACAAACGGTTCATTATTCACACGAATCAATCCTAAAAACACAAAACCGTGATAAGAAATATTGCGTTTTTGTAAACCTTCAATCGTAGGTATTACAATGCGTTTTTCGACTTTTTCCATCATTTCAGCATCAACGAATGGTGGCGGAGAAACTGCTCCCATTCCACCAGTATTCAAACCAACATCACCTTCACCAATACGTTTGTAATCTTTGGCAACTGGCAGTATTTTATAAGATTTTCCATCCGTTAATACAAAAACAGAAAACTCGATTCCATCTAAAAATTCCTCAATCACGACTTTAGAACTTGCTTCCCCAAATTTTCCGTCCAACATCGAACGCAATTCTTGTTGTGCTTCCGCAATATCGTCCAAAATCAAAACACCTTTTCCAGCAGCTAAACCATCGGCTTTTAGTACAATCGGTGGCGTTTGAGTGGCAATATATTCAACACCTTCTTCCACTGTTTCAGGTGTAAATTCTCGGTAACCAGCAGTTGGAATATTATTTTCTTCCATAAAGACTTTTCCGTAAGCCTTACTTCCTTCCAACTTCGAACCTTCTTCAGAAGGACCAACAACAGCGACACTTTTTAAGTCTATATCATGTTGGAAATAATCATAAATTCCGGCAACCAAAGGTGCTTCTGGTCCAACAACAACCATTGTTATATCGTTTTCCAATACCAATTTTTTCACTGCTTCAAAATCAGTTGGATTGATGTTTACATTTTTTCCTAATGTCGCTGTTCCTGCGTTGCCAGGTGCGATAAATAATGTATCACATTGTGAACTTTGCGTCATTTTCCAAGCAAAAGCGTGTTCACGTCCGCCACTTCCTAATAAAAGTATATTCATTGTTTTTTTCGTTTTTCCATCCCGATGCTTCGGGATGGTTACTCAATGTTGAACCCTTTCAGGGTTGAAGAAGCCGCAAAGATAATTGTTTTGTCGTTGAAACTGTATTTTTTATCGGAAGGCTTGTTAATACTTCTTGACTTGATGTAAATTTGTGTTTTTGAGTTATGGGTTACGAGTTGCAGGTTACGGGTTTCGAGTTTGACAAATTGGCGATAGATGGTAAATTATACAACATTAATGTTTAAAAATTCTCCAATCTGTCGTTAAAACGGTCAAACACGTAACTCGAAACACGCAACTCGTAACAACAATAAAAAAACATGAAACACTTACAGATTTTATTAATTGGCTTGACTTTGATGACGTTTACGGCTTGTGACTTGATGAGTCCTTGTGGTGCGAATAAGGAAGAATTTTTAACGAATTATGATACTTTTATTCAAGAAATAAAGGAAAAGGATTTAGCATATGATGCTGCTGAATGGGAATCTCATGATAGAGAATTTAAAGCAATAGTTGAAGATTGTTACAAAAAGTATGAAGCAGATTTGTCAACATCAGAAGAAGTTGAGTTTTGGACAAATGCGTTGGCGTATTATTACTATCGTTATGGAACGGATATGGTTGCGGTTTTGAATGATGGTTCTGATGAGTTGTCGGTGACGATTTCTGAAAAAGTTGATGAAGTGATAGAAAACCCAATGATTGCCATTCGTAAAATCTTAGGAAAAGAAAAAGCTGGAGAATTAGATGGTTTGATGAAAGATTTGGAAAAAGACTTGAATAAATGGTCGAAGAAAATTGAAAAATTATTTGAGTAAGTGTTTCCCGCAGATTTCGCAGAAAACGCAGATTTTTTTATTGGACAGGCGACTTTGAGTCGCCCGTCCAATATTTTTTATCTGCGAAATCTGCGGTAGATTCATCATTCGCTCACCCAATATTCAAAAATCCGTTCGTACTTTTCAAGTTTACCTTTTCTATTCATAACTTCTAAAGTGACTTTGTAGGTTTGTTTGCCAGTTGAAGTTGGTTTAAGTTGGAATTTACCTTTGTAATCTTTGAGTTTTATCGGTTTACCGTTCACCGTAATTATAAAATCTTCTGCTCTTTTACCACAAGTACGCAACGAAGCTAAAAAGTATTTTCCTTCAAATCCATCTCCCAAACAGCAATAATTTTTTGTTTCATAATCGTATAAACTGAGCCAGAAACCATCAATACAAGTACCTTTACATTTTTCAGCTATGAAATTTAAAACAGCTATTTCATTAAAATGCAATTGTGAATTGAATAGTTCTTTTTTGAGAAAAGTAGGTTGATAATGCGTCGTATCTATGTATTGCAAAAGAGATTTTATTTCCTCTGCGTGATAAGCATTTACCTGTTGGATTTGATGATAAAATACTTGAAAATTTGGTTGATTTGCTGTTTTTATCTTAGAATTTAATTGGCGAATAGTATCAGCATCATCTAAATATTCTTGATAATCACGAAATAGAAGCACTTGCTTTTTGATTGCGGAATGAATCGCATTATTTAGGTTTTCTAAAATTTGATTATTCGTGTTTAGGCGTTTTTTAATAAAATCAATATTTTTAGTATTACTCATCAATGTAATACTAAAAACGATAACTGATATTAATAAAATAATGAGTAAGTTTCTCATAAAAAATCCGTTTTAATCTGTTGAATCCGTTCAATCCGTGTTTCAATTACAATTCACGACATCATATTCAAAATCTCGTTTAAATGTTTCCGTTTTTTTCGTCAAAGGATTCGTCACTTCCATTCTAATATTCACTTTCTTTTTTCCAATAGAAGTTGGTTTTACAGAATAAACAGCGATTCCATTTTCCACAGGAATTTCCTTTCCGTCAGCGTAAGCCTTCGTATTTTGTACGTTAAGATAAGAAGCTGCAAAAATCTCAGCTTCGTACGTATCGCCGATTTTTAGATTAGAAGTATTTGCATAAACGATTGGTACAAACTCTTGATAATTCCCTCTATTTGTCTGATTTGTAACTTCGATGGATAAGTGCGTTAGCAGTTGATATTCTGCGTTTCTGATTTGTGTTTGAATACCAGATAATAAGGAAAATGCTTCCATTATATTTACTTTTTTGAACAATTGAGGCAATTCCTCAACATTTACCAAAATGCTATCTTTAATGATTTGTCGGAAAGAATCAACTTCGATAAGTTCCAATATTTTCACTTGATTTTGAGTGATTTCTTCACTGGCTTTCGCTTGTCCCGATGGCTCGGTGGCCAAATGATTGCTCATTACTTTTTTCGGAATTCGATACTGAAATGGACGAATACGATATTTTAAAGAAAAGGCTTCATCATAATTACCTTTCATGTAGAAATTATTGCTATACGTTTCAGGTAATTCATTTTGTATAGCATCTTTTAAACCTTGAATAATTTGGTAATTTGCTTTCGTTAATTCATGGATTTCCATCGCTTTATTTTCATAATCGTTAAATTCAGGATAAGCTCTGACTTCTCTTGCAATTGAACGGATAATACTTTCACAACCAGTTCCAATGATTTGATTTTGTCGCTTTAGTGTTTTGTCTGCTAATAGAAAAGCGTGTAAATCTTGCTTGTTTGAGTATGGAAATGCCCAAAAATAAAGCGTTGTGCAGTTGATTAAAATAATTGCGGTGATGAGTAATTTTTTCATGTTGTTTTGTTAATTGTAGCGGCTGCTTTAGCTGCCGAATAATAAATAAGAATTGAAATTTACGGCAGCTAAAGCAGCCGCTACTGAAGTATATTTAATTTGCGTTCTATGATTTTAGGTTGTTGATTTCTGTAATTTACTTTAATTTTTATAATAATTTCTTGTGGTTTTTCTGTTTTTGTTGTTTTATAAATCGCATATTTTCGACCGTTTTTTTGTTGAACTGGATACGATTTTCCATTTATCGAAACAGTTTCTGTTACGTTTTGACTTTGAAAATCTTGATTTGAAATTATGAAAGACATTGTTAGCGAATCACATAATTTGATTGTCGGATTGTATTGAAAAGTTTGCAAGTTTTGACCAAGTGAAAAGTAAGTATCTCCATATTGAATCCAAGTATAATCCAAAAATGATAAACCTTTTTGTTGATTGATTAATGATTTTAAATTATTGATTAATAGATTATTATGCGTTTTTACTGAATTTTCTATTGGAAAATAAGTTTGAAAACTTTTCTTTTGATAACGCTCTAAATCGTGTAAAAGTAATGAATCTAAGAATGCAGCATTCCAATTTTCTTGAATTCCAACTTGACACAAACTATCTTTCGTTAAGGCTTGTATATAATCACTTCTATATTGCGGATAAGCCAAAGTTAAACCATTTAACAAAAGCGATAATTGTTGTTTTTTCTCTTTGATAATCTTCATGTTTTTATTTGTTTGAGAAACCAAATAAGGAACTGATCTATCATTTGGCGAAAGCCAAAAAACAACTCCAAAAATGAGTAAGGGTAGTATAAAAGCGATTTTCATAATTTTTATAACAAGTGAAATATATCATCCTAACAAAAAAGCCTCAAAAAGTTACAGGTTTACCAAAACCTTTTATGGCTTTGTACGTTTAGTGCGAATGTAATGTAGTAATTACATAATGAAAAAGTGGTTAAGAGCAATTTCCAAATAGGAAGCTGCTCTTATTTTTTAGGAAAATTGAAAGTTGGAATGGATTATTTTATACAAAATGCATAATATTTAATGCTTATTAATTCTTGATAAATATTTTGATTTTGTAATTTCTTATGTTGTATGAATTAATACGGAAATTAAGACCTTTTTCTCATTATAAAATTATCAATCTTGATTATAATAAATTCCTAATTAAATATTTATCTTCGCCAACTATCATTATTCAAGAAATAAATAGAATAATGTGCAGAATTAAAAAGCGATACAGAATTTCGTCATACTGAACTTGTTTCAGTATCTCCCAATATTTTGGCTACAATTTTAAGAAAAAAACTAACCTAAAATCAAGGAGATGCTGAAATAAATTCAGCATGACGGAAAAGGATTAGTTTTTTAAATTCTGCGTTTATATTCAGAGAAAAATCAAATAAATTGGCAAAAAGACAAACGACATCACGGTCAAAACAATCAAAATCAAAAAGCAAAAAGGTAACGCCTTTGATGAAGCAATATGCACAGATAAAATCCAAATATCCTGATGCGATTTTGTTGTTTCGAGTTGGTGATTTTTATGAAACTTTTGGTGATGATGCCGTAAAAGCATCGCAGATTTTGAATATTGTTTTGACCAAGCGAAACAACGGCGGAACGGATGTGCCTTTGGCAGGTTTTCCGCATCATTCGGCAAATCTATATACACATAAAATTGTTCGTGCTGGTTATCGGGTCGCTGTTTGTGAGCAATTGGAAAAGCCGAGTAAGCATAAAAAAATCGTTAGACGTGGTGTTGTCGAAGTAATTACGCCTGGTATTGCGATAAATGATAATTTGTTAGATGTTCGCTCCAATAACTTTTTGGCGGCGTTGAATTATGGCAAACGGGGACAAATGGGCGTTGCCTTTTTAGATATTTCGACTGGCGAGTTTTTGGTCAGCGAAGGCGATGAACAATATATTGATAAGTTATTACAGAGTTTGTCACCGTCAGAAATCATTTTTTCTAAAAGCAGAACGAAAGAATTTGAAGCCAAATTTGGAACTAAATTTTATACTTTTCCAATAGAAGAATGGGTTTTTATGAGTGATTACACTCGTGAAAAACTATTGGAACAGTTTGAAGTTCAGACACTTAAAGGTTTTGGAATTGAAGAATTGGAATTAGCACAAGTTGCTGCTGGTTCTATTTTGCATTATGTCGCTACGACCGAAAACACGAACTTAAAACACATCGCAAATATCTCTCGAATTGAACCTGACAGATATGTTTGGTTGGATAGATTTACGATTCGCAACTTAGAATTGATTTATTCTGCACACGAAACGGGAACGCCTTTAATCAAAATTCTGGATAAAACCGTGTCGCCGATGGGTGCGAGATTGCTCAAAAAATGGGTTGTTTTGCCATTGAAAAGTCGTCAACCGATTCAAGCACGTTTGGATATGGTGGATTATTTTTTGAATCACGTCGCACTAAGTCAGGATATTGAACATTATATTCAGCAAATCGGTGATATTGAACGCTTGATTTCAAAAGTGCCTTTGGGCAAAATTAATCCTCGGGAAGTTGTACAACTCAAAAAGGCATTGACGGCACTCGAACCGATTAAAAAATTATTATCCGAAAGTCAAAATCCGAATTTGCAACGTTTGGCAGATAGAATCAATCTTTGTGCAGCGATTCGAGATAAGATTGGAAAAGAATTGGTCGAAGAACCGCCAGTAAATTTGGCGAAAGGCAAAGTCATGGCTGATGGCGTTTCTGCTGAGTTGGACGAATTGCGAGATTTGATTGGAAATAGTAAAGAACATTTGGTCAAAATCCAACGAACAGAAGCCGAACGAACTGGAATTGATAATTTAAAAATAGGTTTTAATAATGTCTTTGGTTACTATTTAGAAGTAACAAATAAATATAAAAACAAAGGTTTAATTCCCGAAAATTGGGTAAGAAAACAAACCTTAACCAATGCTGAACGCTACATTACTGATGAGCTTAAAGTATTGGAAGCTAAGATATTAAGTGCAGAAGAAAAGATTTTAGCCTTAGAGGAAAAACTCTTTGAAGCATTGGTCGAAACCTTGAATGATTACATTGCACCAGTTCAGTTGAATGGTGCGTTGATTGCTCAAGTTGATTGTTTGTTATCGTTTGCCAAAGTTGCACAACGCAACAATTATTCAAAACCAGAAATTACGGATGATTTAAGTTTGGAAATTAAACAAGGTCGTCATCCTGTTATTGAGCAGCAACTCGAAATCGGTCAAGAATACGTGCCGAATGATACGTATTTGGACAACGAAACCCAGCAAATTCTCATTATTACTGGTCCAAATATGTCAGGTAAATCTGCGATTTTGCGTCAAACGGCTTTGATTTCGTTGATGGCTCAAATGGGTTCTTATGTTCCTGCCGAATCGGCAAAATTAGGTTTGGTTGATAAAGTTTTTACCAGAGTTGGAGCTTCGGATAATATTTCGTCTGGCGAATCGACCTTTATGGTCGAAATGAACGAAACGGCAAGTATTATGAATAATGTGTCGGAACGCAGTTTGATTTTATTGGACGAAATCGGTCGAGGAACAAGTACGTATGATGGTATTTCTATCGCTTGGTCAATCGCTGAATTTTTGCACGATAACGGAATGGCAAGACCTAAAACGCTGTTTGCAACGCATTATCACGAGTTGAATGAGTTGGAAGAAAAATTTCCACGTATTAAAAATTTCAATGTTGCAACGAAAGAAATCGGTCAAAAAGTGATTTTCTTACGTCAATTACAACCTGGCGGAAGTCATCATAGTTTTGGTATTCATGTCGCAAAAATGGCTGGAATGCCACGAAGTATCGTTGAACGAGCAACGCATATTTTGACGCAATTAGAACAAAAATCTATCGACAGCGACGATATGAAAGCTAAGGTCAAAAACATTGAAAAACCTGCTGCTTTTCAGTTGTCTATCTTCGATGCAGTTGATGAAACGGCTGGCAAAATTAAAGCACAATTGCTGGATATTGATGTGAATCGAATGACTCCGATTGAGTGTATGTTGAAGTTGAGTGAGTTGACGAAGATTGTGAAGGAAAGTGATTGATTTTGACACGAATTTGCACGAATTACACGGATTTTTTATGATTTTGACTGAACCAGAAATTCGTTTGAAAACGTTATATGTATCATTCAATATTCAAAATTAGTAGTTTTTGAGTTTTATAAAACTTACCAAACTCGTCAAAACAATAGAATAGTTTAACAATCTATTTTATACCATATTTCGAACAAATCGGACATTCCTCAGGATTGTGACCTCGTGCAGGACAATATTCTCTCCCAAAAAAGATAATCTGCAAATGCAACTTATTCCAACTTTTCTTAGGGAACAACGCCTTTAAATCCTTTTCAACTTGCACTACATTTTTGCCTTCACTCAATCCCCAACGTTTTGCTAAACGATGAATATGTGTATCAACAGGAAATGCGGGAACACCAAAAGCTTGTGACATTACAACCGAAGCCGTTTTATGTCCAACACCTGGCAACGCTTCCAATGCTTCAAAAGACTGCGGAACTTCGCCATTGTGTTCTTCCAAAATAATTTCTGATAAGCGATGAATTGCTTTAGATTTTCGAGGCGATAAACCACAAGGTCGAATAATCGCTCGGATTTCGTCAACATCTAACATAATCATTTCTTGTGGAGAATCTGCTTTTTCAAATAAAAAAGGCGTGACTTTATTGACTCGTTTATCAGTGCATTGTGCTGATAACAAAACCGCAACCAGCAACGTATAAGGATCTTGATGGTCTAATGGAATTGGTGTTTCAGGATATAACTCTTCTAATACAGCAGCGATGCGTTTTGCTTTCGTTTTTCGTGATAATGGTCGTGGCATTTTGAGTCGATTTTTTTGATTTAATCAAAAGTAGTAACTGAAAAGCCGAATTTCATATCGTTGAAATTCGGCTTTTGATATTTATTATAAATAAAAATTTAGATAATATTTTTAAACTTTACAAGTAGCAATTTCGAAGTAATCTGGTTTATCAGCAGCAGTTTCATGAATATAACTATTGACAACTTGACTATTTTGTAAAAGAAAAATACCAGGCATTTGAAATCCATCCCCTAAAAAACCAATTCCGTAACCTTTTTCCATAGCCAGTTTAAATCCTCGCATCATTACACTTAATCCGAATAACTGACGTAAGTTTCCTTTGACTAAACCAAATACTTGATAATACTTACATTCAGGATCATTTACATGAACTGAATTTGGTAACTTGTACTTCTTAAAATATGCTTCTGCTTCTTCATTGTCAGCCATATGTACAAAGACGACTTTTACGCCTCTTTTTTCTATTTCGGGACGTATTTTTGATAAGTCATCAAGTGCTTCTCTACAAAAAGTACAACCAAATCTTCTAAGAAAAACTAATAAAACTGGTTGATTTTCAGACATTTTTTTGAGAGAAATTCCCTCATTTGTTATCATGACTGATAAAATATTAGAGTCAATTATCATACAATAATTATTACCGTCAACTTACGACCTAAAATAACGTATCTGAATTTATTTCTAATTTGATAAACTATAATTTTAGGTTGTTCGCTTAAATTCGTTTTATTCCTAATAAAAAACCACAAAATAGGTTTTAATGTTTAAAATTAAAATGGAATATCTAATATTTATAATTATAAAATGAATTCCATACTTAAAACTACTATTTTACGAATCCTAACGTGGCAACCGCTAATTTTAAAATTCAACGTTTACCATGTCTATACAAAACGTTATTACTTAATCCGAGTTGCGAATTACGGGTTTAAATAACACTCGAATTAGCCTTGTTTTCGTTTTAAATCATGATTTATTCGAAATTCTCAACTATTTAAGTATTAACTCGTATCGTGCAACTTGAATTACTTAGAAACTAAGGACTTTTTGTGCTTCAAAATTGTTCCCCATTTTTCTATCATTTCACTAACAATACCACCTTTTAAGGGCTTACTAATATAATCATCCATACCAGCTTCCATACATTCTATTCTATCTTCGTTCATTGCATTTGCAGTCATAGCAATGATTACAGGTCGTTTTTCTATTGGTAACAATTGATTGATTCGTCGAGTTGCTTCCAAACCATCTAATTCAGGCATTTGTATATCCATGAAAACTAAATCATAATCTTGACGCTGAACGGTTTCAACTGCTTCTAATCCATTTCCAACTGCTTCTGCTTGATAACCAGCTTTTTTTAAGATGAATAATACTAACCTTTGATTAATAGCATGATCTTCAACGACTAATATTTTCATTGGAAAACGAGCTGCCAGTTTTTCTTCTGTCGGTTGTATGATTTCTTTTTGTGTAATAGTTTGCTGTAAGAAAATATTTTTTAATAAATGCCTAAAAGTAATATTTCGATAAGGTAATTGAAATATATAAGTTTGTTTTGATAATTGTAAATGATTAGAATTTTGTGGTGTAATAGCGATGAAAGGAACATTTTTTAAAGAAGAAATATTTCTAACATTCCATTCTTTTAAATCATGCTTTACAGAATAATCAATGATAACCATTTGAATATCAGCAGATAAATAATCATTTGATGAAAAATTATCAGTCGTATAAACGGTCGTATTCATTTTATAATACTTCATTTGAAATTGAAGAAATGAAGTTAAATGATGATTGTCAGAAATTAATAAGACGTTTTTATTGTGCAGAAACGATAACGTTTGCAAATGTCCAACAGACGAGTACGAATCTTTATTTTTTTGTAGTTGAACCGTGAATGAAAAAGTCGAGCCATTATTTTCTGTACTTGTTACCCAGATTTTTCCGCCCATCAAACCTACTAATCGTTTAGAAATCGCTAAACCTAAACCTGTTCCACCATATTTACGAGTATGAGAAGCGTCAACTTGCGAGAAAGCACTAAATAAACGTTCCATTTTTTCTTTCGGAATACCGATTCCCGAATCAGAAATATCAAACTGTAAGACGATATTGTTGCCTGATGTTCCAGTTTGTTTGACCGCTAAAACAACCTCTCCTTCATGTGTGAATTTTATAGCATTATTGATTAAATTCAAGATAACTTGTTTTAACCGAGTAACATCCCCGACAGCAATTGAAGGAACAGATTTATCTATTTTACAATACAATCCTAAGCCTTTTTCATAAGCTTTTACAGAAAACAAATCGCAAGTAGCTTCTAAGGCAGATTCCAACTCAAACGGTTGTTCTTCCAATTCCATTTTCCCTGATTCTATTTTGGAAAAATCCAAAATGTCATTAATAATTGTAATCAAATTATCACCACTGATTCGGATAGTTTCCACAAAACTTCGCTGCTCTTCACTCAACTTTGTATCTGCCAAAAGACTTGTCATTCCAATCACACCATTCATAGGCGTTCGAATTTCGTGACTCATTGTAGCCAAAAACTGTGATTTTGCCATTGCTGCATCTTGTGCCGTTTTAGCAGCATTTCTTAATGCCAATGAGAAACGATGTGATAATATTAAAGATTGAAAAAAGAAAAAACCAATGTAACACAAAAATGGAATTATATCAGCTACTTTCATGATGTTAAAATATTCTACAATTGTAAAAGCAACACCAACAAACAACGAAATTAAACTAAAAATACTATAAATTGAACTAACCCTTTTATTCAAAAAAGCTTTGATAATAACAAGTAAACCATATGCTAAAAAGAAAATCACAAATACTACATAATACTTTACAGCGTTCGTAAATATATACGGAGGCATCAGAATTGTATATACTATAAATAGCAATGTTAATAGTTCTAATATTTTGAAAATCAGTGTATTAGATTCATTTGGGTATAAGTTTTGAATAAATTTTAAAAACATAAAAGCACTTAGAAATAAGCTAATATACTCCAAATGTAAAGTAATTATCCACGGAATATCAGGAAAGAATGAATGTAAAAAATTGTTGCCATAACCAAAAATTCGATAACAATAAACAATACAAAACAACGCAAAATACAAAATAACTTTATCATGTCTACCGAAGTAAAATAACCCTAAAAAGAAAAGCGATGCCAATAACATTCCTCCTATCAATAATAAATCTAAGGCAAGAGCTTCTTGTCTTTCTTTCGCTAAATCTTCCGCATTTCCAATAAAAATAGAACTCGATATTCCACCTTTTGCATGGCGAAAATTAGAAATTTGAAGGACAATATCTAAGATATTGGTATCATAATTATATGTTTTGCTTAAAGGAAGAAAATGTGGTTTAGAACTTTCTTTTGACTCGCCAACTTGTCCATTTTTTGAAAATAATTTTCCATTTATGGTCATTTGATAAGCGGAATAAGTGTCAGGAATTTTGAAACCTATTAAATCTATTTTATCTGGTAATAATATTTGTAGGCGATAAGTCGCATAACCAAAAGAAGAAAGTTTTTCGCCATTTTCATCTTCGATATTTCGCCATAATTCTGGGAAAGTATGATATTTTCTTTCTGTTTTTTCATTAATTTCTTCGGCAGTAAGTAGTTCTTTATAATAAAATTCCCATTCGCCATCAAGCGAAATAGGTTCGGAAAAAGTGACATTTCTTAAATCTAAAATACCTGATGTTGTATTTTGGGCAAAGCTTTGAATGTTACAAAACAACAGCAAGATAATAGTTGCTTTAATATAATCCCTGTTATTATTCATTAAGTAGTTGTTGTTTGTTAATTGATTCTTACTAATTATGTGTAATATAGATAGAGAATAACTCTTTGCTTACCAAACTTATTTATATGTAAATTATAACTATATTTTTTTTTACAATTTATAATCCGATAACCTATTTTTTTTCCTCCTCCAATTTATGAAAACTAAAGGCAAGTTATTTAACTTTCTTCAAATTTTTTTACTTATCGTGACTTTCAAAAATCAATCTAATTAAATAAATTAAGGATAGATTTACTTAGAAATTTAATATTTTCTGTAAATTGATCCTTGTTCCTGATTGCTGGTTTTTTCAATACTGGTAACTTGTTATTTAATCATCAGATTTACAGTTCAATGCGAAAAGAATTTATAGGATTTACTATACTTTGTATAGTTGGTTTAGCCGCTTTATTTTATTACGAATTTATCATTACACTTTGGATTTCGACTATCATCTTAGTACCAATATTGATTGTTGGTTGGTGGGACATGTTTCAAGCCAAACACACAATTAAGCGAAATTTTCCAATTTTAGGACGATTACGATATGTAATGGAGGACTTACGTCCAAAAATATATCAATACTTTGTAGAGTCAGATATTAATGGTCGACCGTTCAATCGTTTAGACCGATCAGTTGTTTATCAACGTGCGAAATTAGAAACCAGCACCAGTCCATTTGGAACACAGTTAGATGTGTATGAAGAAGGTTATGAATGGATAAATCATTCTATTGCAGCGAAAGATGCACACGATTTGAATCAAGATCCACGAGTTTTGGTCGGAAGTTCACAATGTTCTCAGCCTTATAGTTGTAGTATATTCAATGTGTCGGCGATGAGTTTTGGTTCATTGAGTAAAAACGCCATTTTAGCATTAAATGGCGGAGCAAAAATCGGTAATTTTGCACACAATACTGGTGAAGGAGGATTAAGTCCGTATCATCTTGAACTTGGTGGTGATGTGATTTGGCAAATTGGAACTGGCTATTTTGGTGCAAGAACCAAAGATGGAAAGTTTTCACCAGAAGTTTATGCTCAAAATGCCCAACATCCAAATGTGAAAATGATAGAACTCAAACTATCACAAGGAGCGAAACCTGGTCACGGTGGAATATTACCGGCTAAAAAAAATACACCGGAAATCGCTAAAATCCGAAATGTACAACCAGGCGAAGCGGTACTTTCTCCACCATTTCATTCTGCTTTTAATACACCGATTGAAATGATGGAATTTATCAAACAATTACGAGATTTATCAGACGGAAAACCAGTCGGTTTTAAGTTGTGTTTAGGTTTGAAATCAGAATTTATCAGTATTTGTAAAGCTATAATTCAAACTGGAATCTATCCAGATTTTATCGCTATCGACGGAGGCGAAGGCGGAACAGGTGCAGCACCGATTGAGTTCTCCGATTCAGTCGGAACTCCAGCTCGTGAAGCCTTAGCATTTGCCTACGACACGTTGGTTGGTTTCGATATTAAAGACGAAATCAAGTTATTCGCATCAGGAAAAGTAACGACTGGTTTCAATATGTTCAAAGCCATGGCTTTAGGTGCAGACGCTTGTTATTCTGCTCGTGCGATGATGTTGGCCTTAGGTTGTATTCAAGCCTTGGAATGCAATAAAAACTCCTGTCCAACTGGCATCGCAACTCAAAAAGATGAATTGGTAAAAGGCTTAGTTGTAAGTGATAAAAAGGTTCGTGTAGCCAACTATCAACGAGAAACAGTAAAAGCATTCGTGGAGTTATTAGGTGCAGCAGGTTTGGAACGACCCGAACAAATCGAACGCTATCACATCAATCGCCGAATTAATTTCCATCAAATCCAAGCTTACGATGAGTTTTATCCAATGGTTGAAAAAGGTGCTTTGTTGAGAAATCCTGTGCCTGTCAATTATCGGAAGCATTTTGAAAGGGCGAAAGCGGAGAGATTTTAAGGTAAGCCAAAAAACGCACACTTATTCCGATCTTCGTCGGAATGACGGACTTTTTCAGGAGTTTATTATGGAAATTTAGATTGAAAATAGAATTTACCATTTAGTTAGAAATATGAAGATTTTAAAAGTTAGCATTAAAAATATCAATTCACTACGAGCAGATAATCAGCCGCAAACTATTGATTTTCAGGATGAACGGATTGTGTCGCAGGGTTTGTTTGCGATAGTTGGCGATACTGGAGCTGGGAAAACGACGATTTTAGATGCGATTACGTTGGCGTTGTATGGACGAACTGCGAGAGGTCACGAGATGGAAGTAATGACACATGGAACATATGAGTGTTTTGCGGAAGTGGAGTTTGAGGTGAAAGGTAAAGTGTATCGGGCAAAATGGAGTCAACATCGAGCGAGAAAAAAAGTTTCGGGTGCGTTACAAGCTCCGAAGTATGAAGTGGCGAGTTTGCCTGATGGAAAGTTTTTGTGTCGTTCGTTGAAGCGAAGGGTTTTGGCGACAATTGAGGAATTGACGGGTTTGGATTATGGTCAGTTTAAGCGTTCGGTGATGTTGGCACAAGGTGAGTTTGCGGAGTTTTTGAAATCGGATGAAGGAAATCGAAGTGATTTGCTGGAGAAAATAACTGGAACGGAACGTTATTCTGAAATATCAAAAGCGGCTTTTGAACGAAATCGAGAAGAACAAAATTCGTTGCAAAAGTTGAAGGAAAAACTGGAAGATTTGCAGTTACTGGAAGTGGAAGAAGTGGCTCTTTTGGAAGTAGAAAAAACCGAATTGACGAATTTGAATGAAGAACTGAATGGACAAATTCAAGCGTTTGAACAACAGATAAATTGGTTAGATTTGTTGGAAAAGTTGGAAAAGCGACAAGCGAATTTGGAAAGTCGATTGAATGAATTAACACAAGAACAAAACACAAAACATGGTTTATTTAATCTTTTGAAATTACATGAAAAAGCGATTCGTTTTCAAGTGCCGTTGAATGAAATTGATAGCTTGAAGAAACAACTACAACGACTTGATAATCAATTGTTAAAAACACAAAAACAACTTAATTTAGTTGGTAACAATTTACAATCTGAAGAAGTTAAATTGGCTTTCGCCAAACAGCAACTGGATATGCTGAAATCGGTAGAAGAAGAACAATTACAGCTTTTTGAACGAGTTATTTTATTGGATAATAATATTGAGAATCAACGAAAACCGATACTTAATAAAGAACAAAATATTAACGAACTTACGAATGCTTTCAGGGCTAATCAAGCTGTTTTGGCGAAAGCCAATGAAAACTACAAAAAGGCAAAAACTAACTTTGAAAGTGCAACGGAATGGTTAAAAACGAACGAAATTTTTGCTGATTTAAAAGATGAATTAACAACGATTGAGTTGGATGTTCAAGCGTTTGAACAGCAGCAAAAGTTGTTTGGGGAACAGCAAAAAACGGTGCAAGAACTGAATGGTAAAATCGGAGATTTGCAAGATAAATATGAGATTCAAGAGGAAAAACTGGGAAAAGCTCGTTCGTTTATAACGGAAAAAAAAGCAGCATTTGAAACCATTTTTCCGAATGCAGAAAGTGAGGAAATTGCGATTCAAGTGATTGAAAAAAATATCGAAGAAGGTCAACATAAGATTGGAGAATTGAAAGATTTTGTGCGAGAAGCAAAGGATTTTGATACGAATAATTTGTTGTTGCAACAACAAAAAGAAGCATTAGAAAATGGTCAATTATTGCAACAAAAATTGTCGATTGAGTTGGAAGAATTGACGGTGAAAATCGAAGAAACAACAGCTAAATTAGCCGATAAAACGAAGATTTATGAGTTAGAAAATCGTATCAAAAACTTTGAAGTAGAACGCAAAAAATTGAAAAAGGGCGAACCTTGTCCTGTTTGTTTGTCAACTGAACATAATTTGAATTATCATTATGATGTATCGAAAGCAAAGCGAGAAAAAGTCGATGTCGAAAAAGTGTTGAAAGCATTGGAACGACAAGCTTCAAAGTCAGAAGCGACACTGGAAAATGTGATTAAAAATAGAACATCTCAAAGGCAACAAATCGCTTTTTTTGAGCAAAAAGCGAACACTTTTAAGGTGTTTTTACAATCGGTTTCTACCGAAAATCAGCAGTTGTATAAAAAGGCTGGTGTTCAAAATTTGGAAAATAAACTTGAAAGTCTAAATGATACTTTAAAGAATCAACAAGAACTCAAGATGAAGTTGGTTCGCATAAATGAAAGCATCAAAAAGGCGGAAAAGCGGAAAGGCGAAATTCAAAATAATTTGGCGATTTTGAAGAAGGAGTTTGAGGTATTATCTGAAAATTTTGCGAAAGAAGGTCGAATATTTTTTAAAGTAGAAACAGAACGAAAACACTTAGAAAATAAACTGATTGAAACGGCAAAACAATATGATTTAGCATATGATGAATCAAAATTTTTGAAGGTTTTGAAGCGTCAAAATCGAAATTATCAATCGAAAGAAAATCAGCAAACAAAGGCAGAAAATGAAATGGCTTTGGCAAAACAAGCCATCGAACAGGTCACAAAGCAAGTTGAAACGCAGCAATATTCGATTCAAGAATTGACAAAAGAATTGAATGTTGCGAAAGCGGAATTATTAGAATTGACAACGAAGCGAAAGGAGTTGTTTGGGCATAAAAAACCAAAAGTTGAACAGCAAAAATTCAAAAAACAACTAACCGAAAATGAGCAAATTGTTCAAAATTTAGAACAATCTTATAACGAGTTTTTATCAGAAAAACTAAAGTTAGAAACAACAATTTCAAATGCAAAAATCCAACAAAATGATTGGTCAAACTCGTTATTAACAAAGTCGAAAATGCTACAAAATGCAGTTAATGAAAGTGGTTTTGGAGATATAAATTCGGTAAAAAAAGCATTACTTTCGGACGAACAAAAAACAAAAATTGAAACGGAACAACAAACCTTGAATGAATCAATTATTCAAGTCAAACAATCGTTAAAAGATAATGAAACGAACTTAACGACAGCACAAGAAAAACAATTAACAAAAAAAGATAAATTAACTTTAATATCTGATAATCAGAAAGTTAAAAGCCAAAAAAATGATATTTTACAACGTATCGGAAGTATTAAAAATGTATTGGAAACCAATGAGTTGAATAAAGCGAAAGCGGTAAATCAATTGAAAAAAATAGAAGAACAAACACAAGAAGCGACTCGTTGGTCTAGCTTAAATCAATTGATTGGTCAAGCAGATGGAAAGAAATTTCGAGTGTTTGCACAAAGTTTGACGTTGAAGCAATTGGTAAATTTGGCAAACCGACATTTGGATAATTTGAATCCTCGATATTTTATTGAAAAAGATAAGGAAAAAGTCTTGGATTTGATGATTGTCGATACGTTTCAAGCGAATACAAAACGTCCGATGACAACGCTTTCTGGTGGCGAAAGCTTTTTGGTGAGTTTGGCGTTGGCGTTGGGTTTGTCGGATTTGGCTGGTCAAAATACAAATATCGAATCGCTATTTATTGATGAAGGTTTTGGAACTTTGGACGAAAAAACCTTGGAAGATGCAATTGTTACGTTAGAAAATTTGAATCATTCTGGTAAAACAATTGGCGTGATTTCGCATGTTCCTGCATTGAAAGAGAAAATTACAACACAGATTCGAGTGGTGAAAAAAGGCGGTGGTCTTTCGGTCTTGGAACTGAATTGTTAATTGTTAATTGT
>JBGCFH010000382.1:0-22744 GCA_045106825.1 Saprospiraceae bacterium
TTGAAAGAATTGGAAGAAGATGGTTTGTTGGAAAAAACAATCATTGTTTGGTACACGGATCATGGCGGTTGTATGCCTCGACAAAAGCGATTGTTGTATGATTCTGGTTTGAAAGTGCCAATGATTATTCGTTTTCCAAATCAACAATACGCTGGAACTCGTGATAATCGTATGATTAGTTTCGTAGATTTTGCTCCAACAACCTTATCTTTAGCGAATATCGAACCACCAAAAAACATTCATGGAACAGCATTTTTAGGAAAATTTCAGCGAACTGAAGAACCTGAATACATTTACGCTGCTGCCGACCGTTTTGATGAAAAGTATGCCAAAGGTCGAGCTGTTCGAGATGAACGTTTTAAATATATTCGACATTATAATGATGAAAATGAGCCAATTTATTTGGATTTAGCTTATCGCAAAAATCAACCAATTATGATGGAAATGTTGCGACTAAAAGATAATGATGAACTTAATGAAACGCAATTACTTTGGTTTCAAACACCAAAGCCAAAAGAAGAATTATATGATACTTGGAATGATAAACATGAAGTGAATAATTTAGTAAACAACCCAAAGTACAAAAAAGAACTCATGCGATTGCGACAAGCAAATAATGATTTTCAAAATCAATATGAAGATTTAGCAATGTTACCCGAAAAGGAATTGATAAAACGATTACAACCAAATGGACAACAACCAAAAATTGCTCAACCGATTATTACAGAAGTTGATGGAAAAATTGTGATTTCTTGTGAAACAGAAGGAGTTACAATTGGTGTAAGAGTTAAAATGGGAAATACTTCAATTGAACGTCCTTTTTATATTTACACTAAACCAATGAAAATTCCAAAAGGTAAACAAATTGAAGTGATTGTGGATAGAATTGGTTATTTGAAAAGTGATATTGTGGTATTCTAAGGACAAAACAGCTCAAAACAGACTGTACACCGCTATACTCACATTTTTTTCATTATATATTCACATTTTGCTGAAACGTAAAATAGAAATCACAATTGCTAAATTCTACTTTGCAAAATGCTTTTTTCAAGATGATTATTTTGTAAGGCAAAATGTAATATTTTCATTTTTTAATTTAGTATCAGCTAAAATTTACACAGTTATACCACAAGAATTTATCCTTAAAATTACACGTTTTATTATTGCATACACTTGTAATAGAATTTACTAATCCACAACTTGAATTAATAATAACCTAATGATTAGAACTAAAATTATTAAGATTCAATCCCTTATTTGAATCGTTAGGAACATATTTGTCTTGAAGCATCTATCTAAATTCTTTATTAATTTCCTCACAGAATTTTGCAAAATTTTGCAAAATTTTACGCTATCTAATTTAGATTAGCAAAATTACTTATCAAATAAAATTAAGTAATTACTTTTGTCACTTATAAAAGTAATTGACAGATTTACGCAAATATTGAATATCTAATCACCATTTAGCGTAAATTATTTAGAATGTAATAATGAAAAAATACTTAATTCTAAAATTCAAACTCTCAAAAGAAAAGCATGAAGTTATAAAAAAATTGATACTTTGATTATAATGGATTAAACTGCATTGTGTCAGATAATTAATTTAAATTAGACAACAAGGTCTTTACTTATCTAAATATATATTACATCATTTTTTTTGGTACAATTTTATTTTTAATAGTAAAAACAAAAATAATAATAAAATGAGTCATAAATTTATCCGCAAAATTTTAGTTGCGAATCGTGGCGAAATTGCTATTCGTATATTTCGTGCAGCTTCAGAGTTAAAAATTAAAACTGTTGCGATTTATACACATGAAGATCGTTTTTCATTACATCGATATAAGGCAGATCAAGCTTTTCAAGTTGGGGCGAACAATCAGCCTTTAAAACCTTATTTAGATATTGATGCAATTATTCAGATTGCTTTAGAAAATGATGTTGATGCGATACATCCAGGCTATGGTTTTTTGTCAGAAAATGAAAATTTTGCTCAAAAGTGTATTGATAATAATATTATTTGGATTGGGCCAAGACCTGAAGTGATGGCAGCATTGGGTAATAAATTATCTGCAAAAGCAGTTGCAGAAAAAGTTGGTGCTCCAATTGTTCAAGCTTCCAAAGAACCGTTTGACAGTTTCACTGGAGTGCGTGAGATTGTTAATAAAATCGGTTTGCCTGTAATGCTTAAAGCTGCTGTTGGTGGTGGTGGACGAGGAATGCGAGTGGTTCGAAAAGCAGAAGACTTAGAAACACTTTTTAGAGAAGCATCCGGCGAAGCAAGAACAGCTTTTGGTGATGGTCGAGTTTTTATTGAAAAGTATATTGATGATCCAAAACATATTGAAGTACAAATTTTAGGCGATAATTACGGAAACATTGTTCATTTATTTGAGCGAGATTGTTCAGTTCAGCGTCGTTTCCAAAAGGTTGTAGAAGTTGCACCAAGTGTTAATTTAAAAGAAATTACTCGACAAAAACTACATCAACACGCTGTTGATATTTGTCAATCTGTTAATTATAGTAATGCAGGAACAGTTGAATTTTTAGTTGATAAAGAAGAAAATATTTACTTCATTGAAGTAAATACACGGATTCAAGTTGAGCATACAATAACAGAAGTTATTACAGGGATTGATTTGGTTAGAGCTCAAATTTTAATCGCTGCTGGTGTAGAGTTGTCAACCGAAAAATTAGGAATTGGTAAACAAGAAGATATTAAGATTAGAGGTTATGCTATTCAGTGTAGAATTACAACCGAAGATGCTTCTCAGAATTTCAAACCTGATTATGGTCGCTTAGTTGCTTATCGAAGTGCAAGTGGTTTCGGAATCCGATTAGATGCTGGAAATGCTTATGCTGGTGCAGTGATTTCACCTTTTTTCGATAGTATGTTAGTGAAAGTAACGGCTTGGGGACATCGCTTGAAAGATGCAGCAGACCGTTTAGAACGAGCGTTACATGAGTTTAGGATTAGAGGTGTAAAAACCAATATTCCATTTTTAATTAATTTATTGCAAGATGCAAACTTTAGAAATGGCGATATTACGGTAAATTATATAGGTAATACACCGCATTTATTAATGCCAGCAAACTGGAAAGATAGAGGAACTAAGTTGATTCGTTTCTTAGCAGAGAGAACTGTTAATGGAAGCACTGATATTAAAAAAATTGACCCTGATTTTATATACATTGATGCAAAAGTTCCTGATACTAGTCAAGATAAAATTAGAAAAGGAACAAAAGATATATTGGAAGAATCAGGACGAGCTGGTCTAATAGATTGGATTAAAAAACAAGATAAAATCCTTTATACTGATACGACTTTCAGAGATGCACATCAATCTTTGTTGGCTACTCGAATGCGAACTTTTGATATGTTGAAAATTGCAGCACCTTTTGCAAAACGTCATGGTCATGAAATATTTTCGATGGAAGTTTGGGGTGGTGCAACCTTTGACGTTTCTATGCGATTTTTGAAAGAATCTCCTTGGCAACGATTAAAAAAATTGCGCAAAGCATTTCCTAATACTTTATTACAAATGTTATTGCGTGGTTCAAATGCTGTCGGTTATAAAGCTTATCCTGATAATGTTGTACGAGAATTTATTATTGAAGCAAGTCAAAATGGAATAGATATTTTTAGAATTTTTGATTCTTTGAATTGGGTAGAAGCTATGAAGTATTCTATCAAAGTGATTAATGAAGAAACAAATTCTATTGCTGAGGCTTGTATTTGTTATACTGGAAATGTATTTGATGAGAATAGTCGTTATAATCTGGATTATTATTTGGAACTGGCAAAAGAATTAGAAGAAGCTGGTGCTCATATGCTTGCGATTAAAGATATGGCTGGTTTACTCAAGCCTAATGCTGCGGCTTATTTGATTACTGCTTTGAAAAAAGTAACTGATTTGCCAATACATTTGCATACTCATGATACTTCATCTATACAATCTG
Organism: Saprospiraceae bacterium; assembly: GCA_045106825.1. Taxonomy (GTDB): domain Bacteria; phylum Bacteroidota; class Bacteroidia; order Chitinophagales; family Saprospiraceae; genus CAWVWD01. The sequence goes on from JBGCFH010000382.1 coordinate 3,961, forward strand.
CAACTTACCTCAAAGCAATCGAAAGTGGTGTTGATATTGTTGATGTAGCGATTAGTTCGATGTCTGGTTTGACTTCACAACCTAACTTTAATAGTGTTGTAGCGATGATGGAAGATCATAGTAGAAATTCTAACATTGATTTGACTTCGTTGAATGAGTTTTCGGATTATTGGGAACGAGTAAGAACCTATTATTATCCATTTGAAACAGAGTTGCGTGCTGGGACTGCGGAGGTCTACAAACATGAAATCCCTGGTGGGCAATATTCTAATTTGAAACCACAAGCAAGAGGTTTGGGATTGGAAGATAAGTTTGAATTGATTAAAAAGAATTACGCAGCTTTCAATGATTTATTAGGTGGCATGGTAAAAGTAACGCCTTCTTCAAAAGTAGTTGGAGATATGGCGATGTTTATGACTTCTAATAACTATACGATAGAAGACATTATCACAAAAGGTAAAATTATAGATTTTCCAGATAGTTTTAAATCCTTAATGCGTGGAGATTTAGGGCAAAGAAAAGGCGGTTGGCCAAAAGATTTACAAGAATTTGCATTAAAAGGAGAAGAACCATTTACAAAACGACCAAATGATTATTTAGAACCTTTAGATTTAGAAAAGGAATATGCTATTTTTCAAGAAAAATATCCTGCTTTTCAAGGGCGAACAGATTTTGTTTCTTGGCTATTATATCCAAAAGTTTTTGATGATTATTATACACATCATCAAACATTTGGCGATGTTAGTAAAATTCCAACAAAATCGTTCTTCTTTGGGATGAAACCAAATGAAGAAATACAAGTTGCTATTTCTAAAGGAAAAAATATCATTGTTCAATTTTTGAATAATAATGATGCAAATGAACGAGGAGAACGCTTGAGTATTTTCCGTTTAAATGGCTCAATCCGTTCAGTTTTTGTTAAAGATAAGACCGCAAAGGTTGATTTAAAACGAAATAAAAAAGCAACGGAAGAAAATCATATTGGTTGTCCTTTACAAGGTCAGTTATCTAAAATATTGGTGGAAGAAAATATGTCTATCGACGTTGGTACACCGCTTTTTGTTTTGGAAGCAATGAAAATGGAAAGTACGGTTACAAGTTCTTTAAAAGGTAAAGTTAAGAAGATACATTTGGCAGAAAATGAATTAGTTGAACAGGATGATTTAGTTATAGAAATTGAAATTTCAGCATAAAAAATTATCCTTTCTGAAAACTTCGGAGATTTTAAAAAACATGATTTTTTTTAAAAAATTCACCAAATTAAAAATTATTATTTTAATTAAAATTTGGTAGGGTTTTCTTAAATGAAAAATCTCCGGAGTTTTAAGTATTTTATTTTTTTTTGCAAAAATTGTCAGTGAATCTCATTTTTTATGTCTATTTAAAAGATATAAAAAAGACACTAAACTTACGATAATAACTCCTAAATAGTAACCCATCAATTCAACAAAGCCTTCACAATTTCCTCATCCCAAATCCGTTCTTTGCGATTATAAAACCCCATATCACCTTTATCTTTCATACTATTTTCCCAAACCGAAAATGGAATATTAAACTCTTCACACAAGTCCGCAATATAAGCGTAATACTCTAATCGTTGTCCTCGTTTTGGACGATTTGAACAAGCAAATTCGCCTAAATATAATGGAATATTATTATCAAAAGCCCAAGTAACTACTTCTTCAAAATGTTTGCGAACTTCGGCTTTATCCTTTGGTTTTCCCCAACTTTGATTGCCGTCTTTGTTCGTAAATTTGAATGGTTTGTAATAATGAAAATAAGCGATTAAATAATCATCTTCTGGGATTTTCATTTGTTGAGGTGCATCAGATGCGTTTTTTCCGCCACCAGTAATTAGCACATTTCGGGTTGGATTTGTCTTTCTGATAATTGGTAAAATCCTAAAATTAATCGCATCAACTTGAGCTGGTGACAAATCAAAATACGGTTCATTGATAATTTCAAAAACTACGTTTTCAGATTTGTTTTTAAATCGTTCGGCAATTTGTGTCCAAATCGCTTCGAAGCGTTGTAAGTTCGCTTCGTCATATTCTTCTAATAACCATTTTTCGTGATGAGTATTTAAAATGACAACAAAATCTCGTTCTAATGCCCAATCGACAACGGTTTCCACACGATTAAGCCATTTTTCGTCGATTTCGTAAGGTGCAAATTTATCTGTATTATTTTCCCATTTTACAGGAATACGAACATTCTGAAAACCCATTTTTTTGAAATCATCAAAGTAATATTCTTCTGTTTTATATGCCCATTTTCCTTCATGCGGAGCTTCCAAAGTGTTGCCAAGATTGATGCCTTTTCCCATTCGTTTTACCATTTTCTTTGGTGAAATCGTTTGGAAATTTGTATTATCAACGGTTTCGTTAGTTGTTCGGCAACTATTTAGCGAAAGCGAAAAAAGGAATAAAAGTATTAGTGTGATGTGTTTCATAGTTAATGGAAGTTCAAACTTTACGAAGGATTCAAAGTCATTCGATAAGACACAGAATAATTTAGGCATCTATTGCACCGCTACTTTAGTGCGGTGATTATGTATTAGGAACAAATCTGGGTTTTAACCCAACACATTTACAATATTCTCTGTATGTTGGGCTAAAGCCCGATTTTTTTGTTAGCATTTTTATCACCGCACTAAAGTAGCGGTGCAATAGATGTACAAAACACTAATCATTTCCTATTTTTATTCTGTGTATTATCGAAAGATTTTAAACCTTTGTAAAGTTAAATTTAAAATAAAAATCAAGCATTTCTAACTGCATAAGTATGCGAACCAATAAACATAATCGAACCTAAACCAATGACAAACATTTCAAAAAATAACTGGTCGAAATCAAAAGCTGCTTGCAAAAAAATGTATTTATAAATAGTCGCAAACGTAACGACAATCGTCATAACGCTCAGTATGGATGAAATTGTAAATAAGAGTTTTGTGCTATTATATTCCTTCATATAACTCCGAATCGAAAAGAAAGAAATCGCTGATAAAACGGAAAATAACACAAAATTTCCTTGAAATTCACTGAAAGAAACTGGATTTATTAAATTCTTAATTCCCCAATAACCATAAATTAATAAGGCTAAAATACCATAAATTCCGCCATAAAACTTCAAAACATTGATGCCTTCATTTTTATTATTTAGATAAAATAAAGACGTTGAAATCAATGATAGAAATAAAATACTTCCCATTCCGATTAGCCAATGTTCTGACCAAAAATCAGTGATTTTTCCGTTTGATGTTAAGCCATAAATAATCGCCAAATTTCCGATTGAAGTGATATATCCTAAAGTTTTAAACAACATGATTACATAATTTTGGTTAAAGTTTTTTTTGTTTTTATTAATCCAAAAATACGTTCTAATTGTACCGGTTTTGTTCAAAAACCGTTCAAGGAAGTTTGTTTAATGTTCGATTTTGCTCGGAGATGTACCAAAATGCTTTTTGAAGCTCGTGCTAAAATATTTTGGGTTCGCAAAACCTGTCATATAAGCCACATCAGAGATAGAATATTCTTTGGTTTTTAATAATTCTAACGCTTTATTGAGTTTGATGGAATTGGTGAAATTTTGAATAGATTGACCTGTTAAGGCTTTGACTTTTCGATATAAAACTGGTCGGCTCATCAATAGCATTTTACACAAAACTTCTACTGAAAACTGCTCATTTTCTAAATTTTCTAATACAATCGTTCTTATTTTCTCAATAAATTCATGGTCAATTGGATTTGGAAAATCTGCCTTATTAACCTTTAATTTTTTAGCTTTTAATTTTCCTTTTAAACCTTCACGAACTGCAATTAAATTTTTGAGATAAGCCTTTAAAACATCAATTTCAAATGGTTTTTCGAGGTAAACATCTGCACCTAATTGTAAGCCTTCGACTTTGTAATTTGTATTGTTTAGCGAAGTCAAAAGGATAACTGGAATGTGTGACGTTTCAATGTCTGCTTTTAATTTTTTGCACATTTCCATTCCATTCATAATCGGCATCATTACGTCTGAAATGATTAAATTGGGATTTTCGTCTTTCGCTATTTCTAAACCTTGTTTGCCATTATCCGCTACCAAAACATTATAAATCGAAGACAAACTATCCGCTAAATAAGCTTGTAATTCTGGATTATCTTCAACAATTAAAATCGTGTGTGTTTGTGTATTTGCAGGTGTTTGAGTAATTATTTCAGCTTGATTTAAAGTTGGTAAAATAAACGTAGAAGGTTTATTTACCATTATTTTTTTATCCAAAATTTGATGTGGTTGCAAGTGCGATTTTCCTAAAGGAAAAGTCAACGTAAACGTCGAACCTTTGCCTTCTTCGCTATTCAATTCGACTTTTCCTTTTTGTAATTCTGCCAATTGATACGTCAACATCAAACCAACGCCACTTCCTGGAATTTGGTAATTTATAGCATTATTTGCTCTGGTGTAACGTTTGAAAATATTAGCTTGTTGAGTTTTTGGAATTCCGATTCCGTTATCTTTAAATTGAATAACACATTTTCCTTTTTGTGTGGTTGCGTTGATAATAATTTCACCGTTTTCAGGTGTATATTTTATCGCATTTGACAATAAATTATAAACGATTTTATCCATTTTATCGGTATCGTAATACAATGGAATTTTTTCGGATTCACTTTCAAATTTGAGTTCGATATTTTTAGCTTTCGCCAATGATTTGAACAAACTAACTTTTTCTTTTAGATAATGAATAATATCTTTTTCACGAGTCAATAATTCCATTTTACCCAAATCAACTTTTTGAAAATCAAGTAATTGTGTCATTAATTGATGTAATCGTTCAGTATTTTTACCAATTAAGTTGAGTTTGTTTTTAGAATCTTTAGAAATCGAATTATCACTTTTTAAATCCTGTAAAGGTGCTTTTATCAGCGTCAAAGGTGTGCGTAAATCGTGTGCAATATTGATAAAAAACTGAATTTTATCTTCCGAATTTTTTTCTCGAATCCGAATATTCAAATAATTATAAATCAAATATCCAATCGCTGAAATCGCCAAAATATAAAACAAATAAGCCCAAGTTGACCGCCAAAAAGGTGGTTTAATACGAATTTTTATCGTTCGTGCTTCGCTCCAATTTTTGCCATCAACAGAAGTTTGCACTTCAAAAATATAATTTCCGTGATTAATATTTGTGTAAACAGCCGTTCGATTTGTGGTCGCTGGTGACCAAGATTTTTCCATGCTTTTCAATCGCCAACGATATTTGTTTTGAGCAGAAAATCCATAATCAATTGCCGAAAAATCAAAGGAAAAAGCATTTTGTGTATAATCCAATACGATTGATTTGACATTGTCAATTTGTTGGTCAATCGGTGAATTTTTAGCATTTGGAGAAACCGATTGATTCGCCAATTTGAAATCAGAAAAGAACAATTTTGGTGCTTTAATATTGCTGTTTTTAAAGTCTTTTGGATTAAAAAACGTAATTCCATTTTGACCACCAAACATAAACTTTCCTTCCTTTGTTTTTCCAAACGAACGAACATTAAATTCCAAATCGCCTAAACCATTTCGATTGTCATAATTATAAAAAACACCATTGTCCAAACACGAAATTCCACGACTTGTGCTCACCCAAATTCGATGGTTGTCATCTTCCAAAATTCCGACCACAATATTTGATGGCAAACCATTTTTTTTCAAATATTGTTTGACCTTTTTTGTTTTAAAATTGTAGTGTAATAAACCATTACTTTGCGTTCCAATCCACAACGAATTATCATCAGATTGATGCAAACAAACGATTAAACGGTTGCCAACAATTCCATCTAAATCGACCTCACGAATTTCTTGATTTTTGATTAAGCGATACAAGCTATTTGGCGTACCGAAGTAATAATCACCGTTTTGAGTTTGCAACATATCAAAAGCAGCATTGATTTCGTAACGTTGAAACGAGTTTGTCGCTTTATCATATTTCGCTACTTTCCCACGAATTCCGCCAAACCACAAATCACCTTTTTTATCTTTATAAATGGAATAAATAAAATCCGTTCCCAAGGAATTTGGATTTCGAGTATTATTCCTAAAAATCGTTGTTTGATTCGTTTTCGGATTCAATCGAGTTACGCCACCAGAATACGTTCCTATCCAAATATTTCCATCATTATCTTCACACAAACTCAAAACGGCATTATTCCCAAGTATTTCCGATTTTCCTTTTTCGTTATAATAATGTGTCCAACGGTTCGTCGTTTTATCAAATTTAGAAACGCCTTTTTCCGTTCCAAACCACCAATTATCATTAGAATCCTCCAAAAATGCTCGAACAAAATTATTATTCAAGCTATTTTGATTATTAATTTCGTGTTGAATTAACTCAAAAGCAGATTGATTTGGATTATAAATATTGATTCCGCCACCAAATGTTGCAATCCACAATTGTCTGGTTTTATCAATAAAAATATCGTAAACACCATTATCATTCAATGTTCCAATTTTGTCTTCATCAAATGCAAAAGTTTGTTCAATTTGGCCATTTTCACCAATCAACACCAAACCTCCACCATCAACACCAACAATCATTTTGTCATTTTCGTCCATGGTGATAGAACGGATTGTTCCTGTTGGCAAACCATTATTTCCTGCTTGAAAATGTTGCTTTATCGTATAATTTTTATCTAATACAAAAATTCCATTATCATCTGTTCCAATCCATAATTCATTATTATTTTTTTGAAAAGAAGAAGCGATTAATTCATCATTTAGCACTTTCGTAAATACTTTCGGTTGGTTACTTTTGGGCTGAATATGATAATTTTTAGTGTCTGTACTTATCCAAATCGTATTATTACTATCTTGAAATATTTTTTTTACTAAAACACCTTCCAATATCGTTTTTCTTGCATCAAATAATTGATTATCAATATTATAAACAAAAACACCTTGTGCAGTTCCAAGCCATAATTGATTCAAATTATCGACTAAAACATCATAAACTCGACCTTGATATTGAAAATATTCTGTTGTTAATTGAATAAATTCATCTTTATAGTCATCATAATAATGCAAACCTTTCGCAGAAGCCACCCAAATTGTTCCATCATTATCAATCGTAAAATCGTGAGCAGCATTCACATTGTTATTAGCGGAAGACAAGTCATAATGTTTAATCGAATTACCATCATATCTATCCAAACCATTTCGACTCGCAACCCAAACGATTCCTTTTTTATCCTGTTGAACTTTAAAAGTAATATTAGAACTCAATCCATCTTTCACTTTCAAATAGCGAAAATGCTGTGCGTTTAGCTGAATAGTCGCTATTGTTAACAGAAAAAATAATATGGTTTTTATCGGTTGCATCGAACAAATATAAATATTGATTTCAAACATTCAAACGGTTAAACAATTAAACATTCTACTCAATATCCTTAACAGTTCGAAATCCAACATGATATAAAGCGGATTCTGGTGTAGAATGTGAACGTGCTGTCGTTCGGAAACCATAACAAACTTTTGGGTCGCAAAGGAACGAACCGCCACGTTGTACTTTTTCACTATTTTCGTTTGGTTGAAATGGTTCGTCATATTTATTGTAAGGCAAATACCAATCTTCGCACCATTCCCAAACATTTCCTGCCATATCCGTCAAACCTAAAGGCGTTTTTCCGAACGCACCAACAGGATTCGTAAAGGCGAATTTATCTTCCACTTCATTCACATACGGAAAGTTGCCTTGCCAAAAATTCGCTTTATATTTTCCATTGACTTTTTGCTCATTTCCCCATGGAAAAAGCGTTTTGATATCTTCTCCATTTTTTGCTGCGTGTTCCCATTCGGCTTCTGTTGGCAAGCGTTTTTTTGCCCATTTGCAGTAGGCTTGAGCATCATTCCACGATACTTGTGTTACCGGATGATTGTCCTTTGCTTTACCGAATTTTTCTCCTTGCGGAAATTCCCAATTTACACCTTTTCGCAATTCCCAAACCTTTGTTGTATCATTCAAAACGGCTGCATCACCGAATATTTCTGCCTGTGTTTTATACTTTGTCGCTGCTACAAATTTTCTAAATTCAGCAACCGTAACAGGATTGACATCTATAAAAAATGGTTTTAAATTCACCGTATAACCATTTTTTTCATTGTCCAATCCTTGTTCTGAACCTAAAATGATTTTTCCACCAGGCACTAAAACCATTCCTTTCGGAATAGCTACATTTTCAGGTAAATTAAAATCATCAGAATTGCTGCAACTTGCAATAAATATAACTGATAAAAATATAATTAATATTAGACTTTTCATACTCTATTTTAGGTGTGAATAATATTGGATAAAACTACCACAATAAGAATCGACACATTGGCTAAGAATCGTTCTTAGAAGTTTGTTTTTTGTTCAACTTAGAAAATTAGTGTAAAAAATAGACTGATATAAATAATAGTGAGGGCAAACGCATCAAAATAAGATTTTAATTTAGGGTTGATGTTTTGAATTGGCATTATTGATTTTTGCTTCTTTTCACAGCCATTCATGGTTTAAAAAATTTTATAATACGTTTTATAAAGAATTGATGCTTTTAATGACTTTTTTGCTTAAATAAGAAAATTCGACAGGCAATTTTAAATCGAATGTCGAATTCTTACTTAATTTAGATTGCGGATTATTGTAAAAATCACTAATTACAGCAAAACACATTACGAATTATTTTAAACCGAGAATAGCTGTTCTTTTTATCAAAAAAAAGAAGAAGCTCCAACAACGAGCATTATTCAGTTATTATCGTGATTTGATTCAATAAACAAAATAATTTGGTGCGTTTGCCCTAAATAATATTCTAAATCCACTGAAACCAATGGATAGAACCATTATGAAACCTATACGAACGATAAAAAGAAACAGCAAACTCTAAAACCTTTTAATATTGTACTTGAATTAAAACATTATTACTAATTAATATCAAAATGTGTGAATCATTATTCTGAATTTGAAACACACTTATTTAAATAAATATCAAATTATGAAAAAACTGACTTTACTTTTTATCATCTGTTGCTTAGGATTGACACTATCTGCACAAACTTGGGATGGCGGAGGAGATGGACACTCATGGAACGATGCCATGAATTGGGATAATGACCAAGTTCCTGGTACAACCGATTTAGTAGAAATTACAACAACTACAACGATTGACGGAACTGCTCCAAATGCTATTGGACGTTTAAAAATCGGTGGCGGAAATAAAACAGTGACTTTAGATTTAGACTTGTCAATTAATGATGGAACAATTGCAGAACATGGAATTATCATTGGAAATAAAACGTCTTTAATTATTGGTACAAATATTTCAGTTCGAACAATTACCGTAAATGTTCCTAATAATAAAGATGCTGTTGCTGTATTTGGTAATGTTAGTGATGCAACAGATGTAGCAGAACTAATGGTTGAAGCAGGAAATACATTAAATATTGTAGCTGGTGATGATGGTTTCAATATGGCAAGTACAAATGGTGCGTTTCAGGTGACTAATAACGGAACAATAACGATTGCTGGAGTTGATAATAATGGTTTCAATTTTCAAGATGGAATATTGATAAATAATGGAACAATTACTATCAATGGAACTACGGCAAACAAAGGAATTCGTTATGAAGCAGATGCAGATTCTTTAGTAAATAATGGAACAATTACAATTACAGATGTTTCTGATGATGGAATTGAAATAGCTGCAACTGATTTTATTAATAATGGAATAATCAATGTGACTGTAGTTAGTACAGCAACTGCAAGTAACAATGGTTTATTAGTTTCTACTGGTGGAACTTTTGTCAATAGTCAAATAGGAACATTGAATGTTGATGGTGGAATGAGTACAAATGCTCGTGGAATCGTTGTAGCGGATGGAACTTTTGATAACTCTGGTTTAGTGACAACAACTGGCGGGAACGTAGGTTCTGCAATTCGTCTTGATGGTGGAATGACTACAAATGCAGCTTGTGCCATTATTGATGGAACAAACGGAACAAGAATCAATGCAAACGGCGGAACATTAGTCAACAATGGTTTATTAAAATCTTCTCATACAGGTTCAGGTATTTTTCTTGGAAATGCAAGTACAGCAAACGTTACAAACAATGCTTTCTTCTCTTATGACAATAGTAATCAATTTGCAACAGGAGCTGGAGGAATGATTACGGATAATGGTTTGAGTGCGAAAACAGATAGTTTGTCTGTAGATGCAAACGGAACGTGTACGATTGATTTAGGAATCGATTTAGCAACGGATTTATACGCAGATGCCGCTGGAACAACCTTAATCGGTACAACCGATGCAACAGGAAATTTGACATTTCCAACTGGGATTTTTGCGATAGCAGGTTTACAAACACTTTATACTTGTTATGGAAATGAGTTTATTGTAGAAGTATCGAATGTAAGTGGCGATTGTGCAACGGTAATTCCAACTATTGATTCCGTTAATGTAACGTTTACAGTTAATACCAACAAGCCAAATTTCACTGTTGATGCAGCAGGAATTTTCTTAGCAGGTGGCGGAAACTTTGGTGTACCAGGTGACAATCCAATGTTGGATATAGATAATGATGGCGTTTATGAAATCACGGTTCGTGTACCAGAAGGATTTTCTTCTTTCTATACATTTACAAATGGAGCTTGTGCAGATTGGTCTTGTAAAGAAGATTTAACAGGTTTACCTTGTGGTGATCCAAATAACCATAACGATAGAACGTTACCAGCAGTTTATAGTGATACAACACTTTCTACTTGCTTTGAAGAATGTTCAACTGACGGTTCTTGTGCAACGAATACAACACGATTGATTAATGATGAAACATTGTTTTCAGTTGCTCCAACTTTAGTCAATGATTATACAATTATCACTTTTGGCGAAACAGCAGCTTACAGCACAAAAACATTACGTGTATTAAATGCAGTTGGTCAAACTATGACAATTGAAAATATCGACAATACAAATACTTATGGTTTGAACACGAATGATTTTCCAGCAGGAATGTATTTTATTAATATTCAAACTGAGGATAAAATGGCAACAAAAAGAATCGTTGTATCGAAATAATTTTAATGATTAAACTTTACGAAGGCTTCAAAACCTTCGTAAAGTTAGATTTCGTCAAAAATTTGAAAACTTATTCTTCCTATATTATTTTGTAAACGATTGTTTTTATGAAAAAAGTGCTTTTTATTTTGCTAATAAGTTTCGTTGGATTAAATATTTATGCTCAAAAAGGAGCATATCAAAACGAAAGTGAAGCCACTAAAGCAGAACGAATGCAATGGTTTACAGATGCTCGTTTTGGAATGTTCATTCATTGGGGCGTTTATTGCCAATTAGATGGAGAATTTAATGGAAAAGAGCAACGTGATCCGAAAGGCGAATGGATTATGCAAAATCTTAAAATTCCAATTGAGGATTATAAAAAAGAGGTCGTTAGTACATTCAATCCTACCCAATTTGATGCGGAGAAATGGGTTTTGGCGGCAAAGGCTGCTGGCATGAAGTACATTGTAATGACAACGAAACACCATGATGGTTTCGCTTTGTTTAATTCGGCAGTCAGTGATTATGACATTTTTGATGCAACACCTTTCAAACGTGATATTGTAAAAGAATTGGCGGAAATGTGCAATAAACACGAACTCCGCTTTGGAATTTATTATTCACAAGCTCAAGACTGGTATCAACCTGGTGGTTACAAACCTGCTAAACGTTGGGACAAGGCTCAAACGGGAAATTGGGAAACCTATTTTGAAAAAATCGTTAAAGGTCAAGTCACGGAATTACTAACAGATTATGGAAAGATTTCCATTCTTTGGTGGGATTCTGGACGTGCGACACAAAACAAAAAAGTAGCAGATAAGATTGGAAGTGATTTGGTGAAATTACAGCCTGAATTGATTGTCAATGGTCGATTAGGCGGAGCATTACAAGGCGATTTTAAAACCTACGAACAGGTTATTCCAGCTACTTTTGAAAAGAATAATTTATACAACGAGTTGTGTTTGACACATAATCGTTCTTGGAGTTACAGAGCATCGGATACGGATTATAAAAGTCCAGAGTTTATATTAGAAACCTTAATCAATATGGCTTCGATTGGCGGCAACTTTTTGTTTAATGTTGGTCCAAAACCTAATGGTGAGTTTCCCAAAGAAACCTACGAAGCATTGGATTATATCGGAAACTGGTTGAAAACTAATGGCGAAGCGATTTATGGAACATCAAAAAGCCCTTTCTATCGCTTGGATTGGGGAAAATGTACACAGAAAACGGTTGATGAAAAAACGAAACTTTACTTTCATATTTTTGATTGGACATCAACTGGTGAACTATTAATACCAAAGCTTTGGAATAAAGTAGATAAGGCTTATTTGTTAGATGAAAAATTAGCATTAAAAACAACTTCAACACCAAAAGGATTATTGATAAAAGGTTTGCCGAAAGCACCAAAACATGATTTAGCAACGGTTATTGTTGTTGAAATATCGGAAGAATTGAATCTAAATGCTGGATATATCACAACATCAAAAAATCAATCTTTTGAATTATTACCAACTAACGCATTACTGACTATTAAACCGCAATTCGATGATATTCCTGTTATTGCAGGAGAAAAAGGCGATGAATATTTTGACAATTGGAAAAATAAATATCCTCATCTTCGATTTAAAATACAGGCAATCAAGCGATATGGAAAATAGAAACAACCGAAGCAAAAACCTATAAAGTTATCGTTACTGTTTCAACTCGTTCTGATAAAAATGTTATTAATTTTTATACAAAAAAACGAGATGCACTAAAACTAACTTTACCGAATACGGACGGAATGGAAAAATTTCAAACCGTTGAATTAGGAGAAATTACATTAAAAAAAGGTATTCAGCAATTGACTTTTACAGGTGGAAAAAAAGACGAAGTTTGGGATTTTGTCCGCCTAAAATCAATTGTTTTAGAGCCAATTGAAAAATAAATTATCAATCAAAAAAATCAACACCATGAAGATTACAATCAAAATAATGTTAATGAGTTTAGCAATTATTTTTACAATCAACGCTAATGCACAATCTAAATTAGAAGAAAAAGCACAAGCAGAAACAGAAAAAATCACGGCTGCTTTGGAGTTGAATGATGAAACTTCTACTCAAATTTATGAAGCGGTTTTGAAAGCTAAAAAGAAATCAAGAAAGGTAGCTAAAGCATATAAAGCCGAAGAAATTGACGAAACAGAGAAGAAGGCACAAATGAAGGCAATCAATAAGACAAAACACGATACATTTAAAACGATATTGTCAAAGGAACAAATGAAAAAATATTGGACATTTAAAAAAAATATGAAGGCTGCAAAAGAGGCTGCAAAAAATTAATTTAGTATTTCATAAAATTAATGAAAAAGGTCTAACGCTATGTAATTGATTTTGCATAGCGTTTTTTTACTGAAATTCGGATAATCAGACCTGACAGGTTTTGAAAACCTGTCAGGTCTGTACCAATGCAAAACACTAAAAATGAAACACTTATTAATACTAATCTTATTATTTTCAATCGCTTGTTCGCCAACTTCAAAAACCACTAAACCACTAAAGTCCAACAAGAAAAAAGTCTTTCTATTTGCAGGACAATCAAATATGGAAGGTCGAGCAAATGGTGATTTATTGAGCGAAGAAGATTTAAAACGATTGGAAAAAGTAGCTCCAAATATTGCGTTTCATTACAATCATTTTCCTGTTACGCCATTACAGCTAACAACGCCCAAGCCTTATATTCAAAAGAAATTTTCATTAGAAAAATCATTTGGTCCAGAGTTGTTTTTTGGAATTAATTTAGTCGAAAAATATCCAAAGGATGAGTTTGTTTTTATCAAACGATCACAAGGTGGAACATCGCTTTATGGTTGTTGGAATCCAGATTGGACATTGGCGAAAGCCAAAGTAATGAATGAAGAAAAACAACCAAAATTATTCACTGATTTTGTGAATTACGGACAATCTATTTTGGCAAATATGGATACTTCTGAATATGAAATTTGTGGAATGCTTTGGGTTCAAGGTGAATCGGATAGTGGAATAAAAAAGCATGGAACAATTCCTGCCGAAACTTATGGACAGAATCTTCAAAATCTAATCAAAGAAACTCGAAAGCAATTCAATGTACCAAATTTACCAATTATGATTTTTCAAGTTGGTAGTGGAAAAGTCGTTGAAGGAATGAAATCAATCGCCAAATCAGATGACTTTGTTTTTTTGATTAAGCAATCAAAAAATAAAAAATCTACTAATTATTACGAAAGAAATCCACCGCCAATCGGTCATTATACCGCAAAAAGTATGAAGAAAATTGGAGAACGATTTTTTGAAACTTATGAACGAGATTATTAACAGAACCAGACCTGACAGGTTTTGAAAACCTGTCAGGTCTTTATACATAAAACGAACGAAAAACAAACCCAAATGAACGATTCAAAGCCTATTTAAAATTTAAAAACCCACTTCTTGTAGTAACTTTACAGTCTGATATTTTTTACCAAAATATTTATTTAAAAAGAAATGCAAGAACAACTACTTAATAGAAATTGGACAAAAATCATTATTATTTTTATTTTAATCAATGGTTTATTCACAAACTGGGCTTTCGCCCAAATGAACGACCTAATTCCTACAAACACAGCAACACATACAGCAGTTCAAAACGGAAACTGGTTTGACGGAACAACTTGGAATACAGGAACAGTTCCAGGTGATGCAGCGATTGTGGTTATTCCGATGGGAAAAACGGTAACTTACGAAGGTCAATCTTCGGCACATATTTTCGCCATTCGAGTCGATGGAACATTCGTTTGTCAACAGACAAATAGTGCGAGTACAACAACCTTAACTTTCGACACTTTTGTTGGAACAATGATGTCTTATGTCAAATTTTTAGCGAATAATGCAACAGACGGAAAGATTGATATAACCATTGAACCATTTGATATTGAAGCACATAAAGCAGGAACAAGTGGTTACACACAAGTTTGGAATAATGATGCAAAAACGCACTTTAGTGATGGTGCGACAATGTACGAAGTCACTCGTGAAGTTGGTCCAGATAGTCGATTCAATTCTTACGCTGACGCAATCGCAGGAAATACTTCGGTAACAGAATTGACACGAACCGTTTACGATGATGGAAATGGTGTAACTGGTCGTTATGGTTGGGATTCCACACAATTGTCATTGGGAATTATGACGATGGGACAATTGGAAATCATCGGTCAAGAGAAATTGGTGATGTCAAAATTGGCGAATGATGCGGCAAAAGCCCAAAGAGATGTTCAATTAGAAAATACGCCAACAGGTTGGTTAGTTGGTGATTCGATTATTATTACAAAAGGTGGAAATATTGGTGTTGTAAGTAATGGAAATGACCTCAAAGCGATTGATATTTTGAATGGTACAACGATTACAACGACAACTAATTTGAATAAAAACCATGAAGGAAAAGTTAGTGGCGATTGGGATTTGCATTGTTACGCAGGAAATCTGACTCGAAATATTACGTTTAAATCTGCGAATCCAAACCAAATTCATCATCGAGGACATTTGATGGCAATGGGAAGCGGAACGAATGTTCAAATCCGAAATGCAGCGTTTAAAGACATGGGAAGAACGGATAAATCTCGATTATTAGATGATTTTATTTGGAAACAATGGTTACAACCTGCGGTTTTTAATTGTAAAATTTCGGCTTTAGGTCAAGAAGTTTGCGAAATGGAACGCAATTTAAAAGGCGATATTACCAATTCTCGTGGTCGTTATTCGCTTCATTTACATAAATTAGGAACAACACATACAGCAAATATGGCTTATATTACTGGCTGTGTCGTTTGGGGAAATCCTGGTTGGGGAATTACTCATCACGATTCTTATGCGACAATTTCGGACAATGTCGTTTATGATGTAACTGGCGGCGGAATTGTATCCGAATCTGGTAGCGAAATGGGTTTTTGGGATGATAATTTGGTGGTTGATATTGACAAAGGACATACTTACGACAAATATGCTTCGGCTTTATTTCACGATGATTATTTGTTTTCAGGTCAAGGTTTGGCGATGAAAGGTCGTGGTGTTGTTTGTCGAAATAATGTGATTGTCGATGCGGTTGAAGGTGTTGGAATCATCAATATGAATCCATCAACAACCAATCACGATAGAGTTGACGCACAAGCATTAGCAACGTTTCGACCGGATTTTCAGATTGACCAATTTCCATTGAGTCAAAATGGTTATAGCAGCGAAGGCGATGGCGTAATGCCTGTTGAAGTGGCGTTGATTTTGGAAAATACAACAACAATTGCTTGTAATCAAGCACTGCGTTCGATTGAGCGAGATATGGGCGTAAATCACGAAAGTCGTTCTGTTTTTGATGGATTTATTTGTTGGGGAATTGACCAAGGTTTATCGATTACTTATCAAGCAGATTATTCGTTCAAAGACGTTTTTATTTCCGGAAATGGTACAAGCGGAACACGAGGAATGTATTTATGGAAACATTCTCACAATCATGTTTTTGAAAATATTCGGTTTGTCGATTTAGATTATGCGGTTACCGTTTCAAAGTTGGTAGAAAGTGGAAATGGTTTATTGAAAACTCGAAATAACGGATTTACGCCTTGGTATTTTATTGATGCAACAACAGAAAATGTTACTGATTTTTATGAAATTATTTTGGAAGATCCAAGCACGGGAACGGCTTATACCGAACATGCTGATAATCCGATTCATTTAGCGGCTTCCGAGTTGGTCAATCGAGATGTTTCCTTTACCATTTTGGATTCGACGGAGTTATATGTTGATTATGGAACGAGCGATTTTCGTTTTGAAGTTGATGGAATTATTACCGATGATTTGGGTAGTTATAAAATGGGAATCAAACAAGCAGAAGCACAAGGAACATTGCGTTTAGATTATCCTGAACGAATTTATGAATTTGCATCACAAGCAAAATTTGAGCAATATTTGACGGCAAATAATGTGTATAAAGACACGGCAAATAACGACCAATTATATTTTATTATCAATGAAGTTTTGCCAAATCGTAGAACTTGGGAATATACAAGTTTTCCTGTTCGAGTGAAGATTTTGAATGCACCTTCGAATGGCGTTTTCTCGAATCCACAAATTGAAGCCAATTGGAATCCTGAAAATCAAATCATTAGTAGATTCGCCACAGCAACACAAAGTTCGACCAAAGGAAATATAAGTTATGATGGTGAAGTTGTTGATGTTTCGGCTTGGAAAGCGATTGATGGAAATAATAATGGACGAGAAAATTGTCAGATTTTTCAGCGAGGTTTAGTGCCTGTTGGTAGTTATTCTCAAACTCAAAATGAAGTTGAACCGTGGTACGATTTAGATTTTGGCGAGTTGAAAATCATTGATTATATCGATATTTGGAATACCGTTGAACTCAATGCCAACGCAATAGAAACCAACTCGACACACTTCAAAGATTTCTATGTTTTGATTTCGGATACGCCTTTTGGTAGTTCCAATTTAGCGGCAGCGAGAGCTATCGCAGATTACGAATATTACGTTCCGAATACATCACCAAAGAAACGTAAGGTTTCTTTTAATAATTTAAATGTCAATGGTCAATACGTTAGAGTTCAAGCAGTTGGAACAACTAAAATAAAGTTAGCAGAAATCGAAGTGATTGGAAAAACCTATGTTCAACCAATTGTTTTACCTGCCGAATTATTAGATTTTACCGCAGAAGCTGCTCCAAATGATGCATTAGAGAGTATTTTAAAATGGATAACTTTATCAGAAATAAATGTATCACATTTTGACATTGAACACGCAATAGATAATACAAATTTCAAAAAAATAGATGAAGTTCAAGCAACTGGCGATTCTGCGGAAATGGAAAATTATATTTACAATCATTTAAATCCAAACTATGGCAAAAATTACTATCGTTTAAAAATCGTTGATAATGATGGACGATTTGAGTATTCAAATACTGAAGTTGTAGCATTTCAACCAAATACTTTTTTAACCATTTATCCAAATCCAACAGAAAGCGAATTTAACATCAATATTGCGTCCAATAATTGGGCAGAACGTTTGAAAATTTATAACGCTATCGGTCAAGTTATTTACAAAAAAGACAACATCAAAGGCGAAAATTTCTTGACGATTAACTTATCACAATCTGGCATTTTTACAATTGTTATTTTGGGAAATAACGGAGAGAAAGCTGTAGAAAAAATTGTAGTTTGGTAAACATTGTATTAATATATAACTGTATCGGTTTTGGAAACCGATACAGTTTGTTTAGACTTTTATAAGTATAAAATATTCATTTCGATAGAAATCCTTTTGACAGAATTGATTTAATATATTAGATTGTATCGTTCTAAAATCAACTGATTAAGCGGTTCTCACGCTATTCGAATTTTTCAAATGTCAAAATAATTAGGAATGAATGAGTGAAATATGGAATGATTAGCCAAGAGGTTTTTTGTTTATATACTTTAAACACTCAGTATTTCTTATTTTTGTAAAATACCCTTTGCAGAAATTGAAAATACACTAAAATCAACACTATGGAAGACAATTCTCAACCACAAAATATAGAACAAGAATCAGACAATAATGTAGATGATAAATCTATCATTGCAAACTTTTTCATCTTCGTTGCTGTACTTGCCTTTATTTGGGGAATAATTGCTTACGTAACTCGAAAAAAAATAAAAACCAATCTTTACAAAACTTATGGAACAA
>JBGCFH010000383.1:0-11192 GCA_045106825.1 Saprospiraceae bacterium
TACATTGTGCAAAAAATAGCTTAATATTTTCATATATTAGTATTCAAAAAGTTGAGTACTATGAAAAAGCAACATGTAAAGTTAAGCGAAATGGATAAAAAATATCTACAAGAAAAATTAAGAGGAGGAACACTTAAAGTACGTGTACAAAAACGCATAAACGGTTTATTGTACCTTGACCAAGGGATGAGTTATGGAAAAGTAGGAGAATTACTTAGTATTTCTTATCAAACAGTATCGACATGGGCAAAACGCTACAAAAAAGATGGTTTATCATTTTTAGAAGACAAGCACCGTTCTGGTCGACCTATTGATATAACAGAAGTAGAACGAGCTAAAATAACAGCACTTGCTTGTTCGGAAGCACCTGAAGGTTATGCACGTTGGTCTTTACGTTTGCTTGCGGATAAAATTGTAGAATTAGAAACTGTAGATAGTATTTCGTTCAAACAAGTAGGAAATATTCTAAAAAAAACAAACTACAACCACACCGAAAACGACAATGGTGTATCCGAAAGGTAACGGCTCAATATCTTGCACGATTAGAATCTATTCTACATCTGTATAGGATGCCTTATGATGAAGATTATCCTGTAGTTTGCTTTGATGAACGTCCTTGTTTCTTAATTGGAGATACGATTGAGCCAATTAAAATGTCATCAGGACAAGTTGCCAAAGAAAACTATGCTTACTCTAAACATGGTTCATACTGTGTTTTAGCAGCAATAGAACCTTTGACAGGACAGCGTTTAGCACACGTCAAAGAACAAAGAACAAGTAAAGAGTTTGCAGAATTCATGATGGCTTTAGCGTTGAGTTATCCTAAAGCTAAACGTATTAAAGTTGTATTAGATAATCTAAATACTCATACTTATGCTGCGTTTTACAGAATATTTGATGCTGAAAAGGCAGCTTGGTTGATGCAAAAAATTGAGTTTATTTATACTCCTAAGTCTTCATCTTGGCTAAATATGATAGAAATAGAATTTTCTGTACTTTCAAGACAATGTCTGAATCGCAGAATTTCATGTATTAAAGAACTTCGTAATGAAGTCTTAGCTTTTTTCAAAGAACGTTCTGATAAAAATATTGGCATTAATTGGGCTTTTACACCTCAAATCGCTCGGCAGAAACTAAACCGTCGATATGTCAAAATCAATGACGAGAATATCAAATTTAAAAAACAATAAATATTAAATAATTTTTTACACACTGTATTAAGTATTGAGATAAAAATAACTATACATTCTTGACTTGCCTTTTTTATCAATAATTTCGTTGACCCCGAGGACTCGGGACGCCGAAGCAAAGGCTTCGACTGCGTTTTTCGCCTTATTCTTGACAAAAAATCCTGCGTTAAAGAACGTACATTTATTTATATTTCAATATTAAAGAAAGTCAATTTATGATATATTTAGACCATAAATTAGATTTTTCAATAAAAAAATCTTGATTTCTCAAAAAATGAAAAAAATTATTCTTTTAATGCTCTATCCCTCAAGCGTTGTAAAAATGGAGAAGCAAAAATAAAATCTTGTAACAATTCATTGTCACTTTCCAATACTTCGTGACGATTGCCTTGCCAAGCTAAGTTACCTTGATATAATAATGCGATATTTTCTCCAATTTCCATTACTGAGTTCATATCATGTGTATTGATAACGGTTGTAATATTATTTTCAATCGTAATATCTCTAATCAATTCATCAATAACGATAGATGTTTTTGGATCCAAACCTGAGTTAGGTTCATCACAAAAAAGATATTTAGGACTTTGGACAATTGCTCTCGCAATACCAACACGTTTTTGCATACCTCCAGAGACTTCTGACGGATATTTAGGGTTTGTACCCGTTAAATCGACACGTTCTAATACTAAATTTACTCGGTCAAGTTTTTCCTTTTTGGTCATATTCGTAAACATATCTAAAGGAAAACGGATATTTTCCTCTACTGTCATACTATCAAAAAGTGCAGAACCTTGAAATAACATTCCGATTTGCATCCGAATCGCTTTTTTTTGTTTTGTATTCAAAGTGGTAAAATTGGTGTCATCGTACCAAATATTGCCGGAAGTCGGTTGTAATAATCCGACTAAGAGTTTTAAGAAGACAGTTTTTCCAGCTCCACTTCGCCCAATAATTAAATTGGTTTTTCCAGCTTCAAAGACAGTTGTGACTCCTTTCAGAACTTCTTGTTCACCAAATGACTTTTTTATATTTTCTGCTTTTATCATTTTTTTTGAATGTTCGAGTGTTTAAGTGTTCAATTGTTTGAGTGTTCTTGATATTAGAATATTCAAACATTTAAACATTCAAACATAATTTACGTCAATATCATCGCTACTACATAATCTGCACAAAGAATCAGAATATCACTTAGTACAACTGCTTGTGTACTTGCTTTTCCTAACTCAATACTTCCGCCCGAAACATAATACCCTTGATAACAAGAAACTGTAGTCAGAATAAATGCAAAAACAATTGATTTTACAATCATCATAAAGACAAAATAAGGTTCATAGAAAGCCAATAATCCTGTTTGATATTGTCCTCCTGTGATATATCCTGTTCCTGTCGCTGCGATATAACCACCTATGATTCCTAAAAAGGCAGCTAAAATTACCAACAATGGAATAACAAAAAGAGCAGCTGTAATTTTAGGCATAATTAGATAAGAAGCCGTATTTACGCCCATGATTTCGAGTGCATCAATTTGTTCTTTTTGACGCATTCCACCTATTTCCGCAGCCATATTTGAACCTACTTTTCCTGCTAAAACCAAGCAAGTAACGGTCGGTGCTAATTCAATAATCATTGTATCTCGAACGATATAACCAACATAATACATCGGAATAAATCCTCCGTCAAGTTGATATGCAAACTGAATTGCAGTTACTGCTCCCATAAATGCAGAAATAATCGCAACGATTACTAATGAACCGATACCAATATCGTGCATTTGTCGCATGATTTCTTTTCCATACATGGAAAACTTCTCTGGTCGTGCAAACAAAGCACTTTTCAGTAAAAGTACATATTTCCCAAAATCTTCAATAAATTTCATCCGGTGTTGTTTAAGTAGTTTAAGTAGTTTCAGTAGTTTTAGTAGTTCTTACAAACCACAACTACTGAAACTACAAAAACTACCAAACTACTAAAACTATAGTTCTCTTTTTTTATTTCAAGTAATGAAACGGCAAAAATATGATAAAAAAAATCGCATTTTTGTCATTATGGAATATTTATTTTTGGAATTAATTTCAAAAAAACTTAAAAATTAGTTGTATTTAAGTGAAAACACACTAAAATACAGCATTAAAACTTAATTATGAACGCTATTATTACAGGTGCAACAAAAGGTATTGGAAGAGCAATTGCTATTGCTTTTTGTAAAGAAGGTTACAATTTAGCACTTTGCTCACGTACTTTGAGTGATTTAGAATTATTTAAAGTTGAATTGTCAAAAATTAACCCAAATATAGATGTTTTTATAATGTCTGTTGACGTAAGTCAAAAATCAGCGGTTATGGATTTTGGTGATTTTGTGAAATCTAAATTTTCAACTATTGATATTTTAGTCAATAATGCTGGTGTATTTTTGCCAGGCGAAATTACAAAAGAAGATGATGGAAATTTAGAAATGATGATTGAAACAAACCTTTATAGTGCTTATCATCTTTCTCGTTGTATTATTCCAACGATGAAAACACAAAGAAGTGGACATATTTTTAATATGTGTTCTATTGCAAGTTTTATGGCTTATCCGAACGGTGGTTCGTATAGTATTTCTAAATTTGCAATGTTAGGAATGTCAAAAGTGCTGCGTGAAGAATTAAAGCCAGATAATATTCGAGTGACTTCTATTATGCCAGGTGCAACTTGGTCGAACTCTTGGGCAGGTTTTGAAGCTCCTAACGAGCGATTGATGAAAGCCGAAGATATTGCTGATGTTGTTTTAAGTGCGTATAAATTAAGTAAACAATCGGTTGTGGAAGAAATCGTTATTCGTCCACAATTGGGAGATTTATAAAAAACGACAGACGGTGAACGAGACGATGGACTGTTTTTAGGTTCATTATTGCCGTTTGCCATCTGCTGTCAACTCCCGAGCGTTCGGGATAAACTCTAATCGTTTTATGGGAAAATGGATAAAATACGAAGGTATACAAGTCGCTGATAATGAAATTGTTGAACGAAGTCAGTTATATTATGAATTGATGGATAAACGACGCTCTGTTCGAGAGTTTTCGGATAAGGCTGTGCCGATGGAAGTGATTGAAAATATTGTCAGAACGGCTTCTTCTGCTCCTTCTGGTGCTCATAAGCAACCTTGGACTTTTTGCGTTGTTTCAAGTTCGGAAATTAAAAAACAAATTCGAGAAGCTGCTGAAAAGGAAGAATATACTAATTATAATGGTCGAATGTCAGAAGAATGGTTGGATGATTTGAAAGTATTTGGGACGGATTGGCAGAAGCCATTTTTAGAAATTGCTCCTTATTTGATTATTGTTTTCAAGAAAGCGTATGACTTTGATGAAAATGGTGGAAAACTGAAAAATTATTATGTCAATGAATCGGTTGGAATTGCTTGTGGTTTTTTGATTTCAGCAATTCATAATGCTGGTTTGATTACTTTAACACATACACCGAGTCCAATGAATTTTTTAGAAAAAATATTGGAACGTCCGAAAAATGAACGAGCGTTTTTGTTGTTGCCTGTTGGTTATCCTGTGGAAAATGCGGAAGTTCCTGATTTGAAGCGTAAGGATTTGGAGAAAGTAATGAAGGTTTATTAGAACATGGAAAAAATCTATACCAGAGTATTTCGGCTTGTTGATATAAAAAAAGAAGAAAATGTATTGACATTAGTTGTAGATATTGAACCTGAAATAAATACTTTTTTTGAGAATACCTTTATAGCATTTGATGCTCATACAAATAATGAAGGTTTACTTGATATTTTTAAATCAAAAACTTCAAACCAATGCGAAATCAACCAAAATAAGATATTTGATTCTTTGAAAAATCCAGTGGAATAATAAAAATGATACGTATTTCTTTTTAGAGATTCGAAATTCAACAATTGATGTTTGGAATTTTCATCCTTTCTCTTATAATGATATTTCAAGCGATTTTGGAATTGATAGTTATGAAAAAATTGAATTTAATTTCTTCGATTAAACTTTTATCTAAATAGAACGCATTTTCAAAACGCCTTCTATTTTTATTTTTACGAATTTATTTTTCCAGACCTTTTGAAAAGATTGTAATTTTGTAAAAATGCACTAACATCCCGAATACTCGGGGCTAAAAAAAGATAAGACAATCGTAATGAACTACGATTGGAAAAACAAAGTAAGATGGCAAAAGTAGAACTAATCATGCCCAAAATGGGTGAAAGTATTATGGAAGCAACGATTTTGGGTTGGTTAAAACAACCAGGTGACGTTGTAGAAATGGACGAACCGATTTTGGAAATTGCGACTGATAAAGTGGATTCTGAAGTTCCTTCACCGATTGATGGCGTAATTGAGGAAATCTTATTTGAAGTAGATGATGTTGTGGCGGTGGGTAAAGTTATTGCGATTATTTCGACAGAAGCAACAATTGAAACAACGACAACAAATGATTTGCCCGAACTAACTGTAAAAGAAGAAATAAGTTCTATTGATACTACAATAGAACAAGATGTAACCGTAATAACTTCCAATGATTATAGTGAAACAGAACGTTTTTATTCTCCGTTGGTCAAAAGTATTGCGAAGGCAGAAAATATTGAATTAAAAGAATTAGAAAATATTAGCGGAAGCGGTGCAAATGGACGAGTGACAAAAGACGATATTTTAAATTATCTTAACAATCGTTTGGCACAAACGCCTGTGACAAAACCACAAACAACAGTCAAAAAAGCAACAATATCAAAATCTTCTACTCCAAAAGTACAACAATCGAAACCTGCCGTTAGTGTAAGTGGCGATGTGGAGATTATCCAAATGGATAGAATGCGTAAGTTGATTGCCAAACATATGGTGGATTCTAAACGAATTTCACCACACGTTACATCATTTGTAGAAGCAGATGTTACGAATATTGTAAAATGGAGAAATGCAAATAAAAAACAGTTTCAAGAGCGTTATGGTGAGAAAATTACATTTACGCCAATATTTGTAGAAGCTGTGTCAAAAGCAATTCAAGATTTTCCATTAATAAATATATCTGTTGATGGAGATACAATTATTCGTAAGAAAAACATTAACATTGGTATAGCGACGGCTTTACCTTCTGGAAATTTAATTGTTCCTGTGGTGAAAAATGCGAATCAGTTTAGTTTGTTGGGTTTAGCAAAACAAGTGAATGGTTTGGTTGCAAAAGCACGGAATAATAAATTAAGCCCTGATGATATTCAAGGCGGAACGTTCACATTAACGAATGTTGGTACATTTGGTAATTTGTCGGGAACACCGATTATTAATCAACCTCAAGTAGCGATTTTGTCTGTTGGTGCGATTATCAAAAAACCAGCAGTAGTTGAAACAGAATATGGTGATGTGATTGCAATTCGTCATTTGATGATGATGTCATTATCTTACGATCATAGAGTTGTTGACGGATTTTTAGGTGGTTCTTACCTTCGTCGTATTGCTGATTATTTGGAACAATTTAATGTTAATCAACAAGTATAATTAAAAAAGGGCTGAATGCTTCTAAAGGATGCAACCCTTGATAAGAAAATCAAAAAATCAAAGTAAAATGTTGAAAAAAGTAGTTTTATCTTGCCTTTTGGCAATAGTGACAGTTGCTGCGTTTGCCCAGAAGGAAAAACCCAAAACTGCAGGTTGGTATGAAAAAACAGGTAATATGTATTATGAGAATAAAAAATATCTCAAAGCATTGCCTTATTTATTAAAATATCAAACTTTCAAGGCAACGGACAATGATGCAAAGTTCAAAATAGGAAAATGTTATCTGGAAACTGGTCGAGCTGAAAAAGCACAGGAATACTTTGATTTTCTTTTGAGCCAAAAGAATATTAATGGTGAAGTATATCATTTAATGGCTCAAACAATGCATTTATCACATGATTTTGATAATGCAATTTTATATTATAAACAGTATTTAGGAACTTTAGATGATAATGATCCACAACGTTATTTTATTAAAGATAATATTAAACGTTGTGCGGTTGGTAGAAAAATTATATATAAAGATCAGCTTGGATTAGTCGAAAACTTAGGCGACAAAATCAATACAGCTTATGATGATTTTGCTCCTGTTTTTGCTCCTAATTATGATAATATCATCTATTTTTCATCTGTTCGTGATGGTAATTTTGGAGGAATGTTTGATGAAGAAGGAAAAGAAGATACTTTAAAAGGAGATTATAGAAGTGATATTTATGTATCAAGACTTTCTAAGGGCGAATGGACAATGACAACCGCCTTAGACGAACGTTATAATACGGTTTATCATGATGTTATTAATGGATTTAGTAAAGATGGTGGATTAGTGTATTTGTCGCAAAGTAAAGATATGTATTATGATTATGGTGATATTTACATGAATAATTTCTTTGAAGAAGAAGGTGCAACTACGGAAAGTTTTAAGCTTCCAGAACCTATCAATTCTTATGATTGGGATGGTGATGTTTTCTTTTTTAATAATAATACAATGTTAATGTCCAGTGATCGTAAAAGCGGTTATGGAGGAAAAGACATTTATATTTCTAAAAAAGGAGTAGATGGAAAATGGACAATACCAACTAATTTAGGGCCGGGTGTTAATACGCCTTATGATGAAGTTTCTCCGTTTTTAGCTGCTGATGGAAAGACATTGTATTTTAGTTCTAATAATTTAGAAAGTATCGGTGGTTATGATGTATTCATAGTGAAGTTCGATGAGCAAATTAATAACTGGACTAAAGCGACTAATTTAGGAATGCCAATAAATTCTGCGGCTGACGATGCTTATTTTAAAGTAAGTGAAGATGGCCTAAGAGCTTTCTTTTCTTCGTCTCGTCCAGATGGTTTCGGAATGCGTGATTTGTACGTAACATACTTCCGCCGAATCCGTCCTGAACAACAAAATACAGTTGATACGATTTCTTTTCAATATGCAATTGATGCTGGATTATTATCGAATAAAGTTGTCGCAAGTCAAGTGACAGAAACTCCGGTAGATGAAGGTAATAAAACGATAGAATCTGAACGTTATAAATTTGCACCGCTTTATTATGCTGAATCTGGAGAAAGTGAAACGTTAGAAATGAACTCTTTATTAGAGTTAAATAAGTTAATTAAGCTTTTGAAAAAGCATCAGAATCTAAATGTTGAGTTAGCAAGTTATATTGATAATGATGGAACAGCGGTACATTTCAATTTATTTTTCTCACTGAAAAATGCAGAAAATGTAGCAGATTATATGACTGATCAAGGAATTTCACCGAATCGAATTTATTTAAAAGGTTTGGGGGCAAATTATCCTGTGTCGAAATCTCGACAAGCAGACGGAACAGCAATTCTTGGAGGAAAGCGCTTGAATAAACGTGTAGAAATCAAGGTTTATCGTCCCGAAACGGCTTCTCTTATTATTGAGTATACACAACCTGCAATCGTTGATGCAATGGCTGTGAAAACTAATATTATTCATCAAAAAATCACAAAAGGTATTTCTTATAAGGTACAAGTAAAAACACTAAATACAATGTTGGATGACAAAGTGCTTAGTGAATATTCTGATCCTTTGATTGAAAGAGTAGCCGATAATGCTAATATGAAATACACAGTTGGCTTAGTGAAAAGTCATCGTACAGCAGAAGAATTGCGTCAAGAGTTAATTGCTAAAGGTTTTACGGATGCCTTTATAGTGGTTTATAAAGATGGCGAAAGATTAGAAACAAAGGAAGATATTCAAAAATTTGTGAGCCTATTTCCAGATTTAAAGAATATGTTGAAGTAAGGGAACAGGAAATAAATAACCTATCCATTACTGAAATAAATTCAGCATAAACTTTCTATAAATTTTCTTTTATACTTCTTGTAATTTTCTTAGCGTCCCGAGTCCTCGGGATGCGTCATAAAATTACAATCGTCTAAAGAAAAATTTAAAACGAAATCCTGGGTAGCTTATTTAATTCCTCTTCCCTAAAATAACTAATGAACGTTTTCATTTGACAGTTGAGGATTGTTTCACTGACAAACATTGATGAGTCTACACAGATGAATTTCGTTTATTTGATAAAAAATATAGTAAAAGCCATTTTGTTTTCAAACCAAAAACAAAATGGCTTTTGTATTTTGATGGTGTCAATAGCTTTCGCAAAATAATGTATTAACATTTCGTATCATACTATATCAAAGTTTATGGTCGTTAAATATGCAACGTAATAACCTGCTCATGTAAGCAAAAACATGAAGCGGGTTTCGTTATTTATAGCTATATCATGTTACAAATAAATTTAATATACATTTTAGGAAAGAATTAATGATGTTTTTGCAAAAATTATCAAAGAAATGTAAAGTTGGAAAAGTTTGTGTGGTATTATTTTACTAAACAAACAATGTCGATTGTTATATTAATTTAATCTATAACAATCGACAATTTTCACCTATTAATAAATCACCGACAAAACTAAACACCATGAGGATTACTATCTTAATTATTGGATTGTTGCTCGGTAGTATTACAAGTTACTCACAATTCACACAGACAGATTCAGTTTTTTTTACAAAGGCAACAGAGAACTTTGAAAGCTGGTTAATGACTATCACTGGAGAACACATTCATACTGATGGTTTTGAAAATAGAAATGACAAAATTGCACTTAAATTAACAATAGATTCACGTATTGACTGGATTTCATTACGTTCTTCTTACTATGATTTTTCGAATAGACATATCGGTGAGCAATTTTTACATCAGATGAGTTTTCTTTTTGAATTGCCACTGGATTCATTGACGATTCAAATAACTTCGCTCAATGAAATGGATCATTATACGACTATATTAGAGTATGTTAATGGAAAATTTAGCGATACCGATATTTTACCATTAGATATTAAAATAAAAGGTAATGGAGATCATCCTATTGCAGAAATGGTCGCTTTCTCTTCTGCTCCTATCATCGCAAAAAATAAATCGAAAAGTGATATTAAACTACTCAAAGAACAAATTATTGATCATTTTGAAGGGCATTATGAATCAAAAGAACAATGGTTTGGTCGTGATGCAGTTGTTAATGTCTTAGAAATTGATAATGAATTTTCGATTGAAGTTACTAATATTTCTAAAGAAGTCTTAGATGATTTTACAATTGGTTATTTTGAATTAATCATTATTGATGTTTTTATTCAAGAAAAAGACCAAAATGTAGAAATTGTCTATAACTTTAGGGCAAAATATGGTTCTGGGATTTTTATTGCACCTCGTCGTTCAGGTTATGTTGATATGAATGGTGATTACACAGAATATGTTAGACGTTACGACAAAAAAGTCAGAAAGATGATTGTTGACGTAGCAACAGCTACACCAATTAAAAATTAATTGACAATGAGAAATTAGGAATTGACAATTTCTCATTATCAATTCCTAATTATCAATTATTATGAAAGAGTCCATTTTAAGAAATCGCTTAGGGAAATTTATTTTAATTACTAATATAGGTTTCGCTTTTCTGATTGTTGTTTATTATCTATTCAAGGGATTTACTGATGCTGAATTTTCGGAATTATTAAAGCTATTAGCGCCAATTAAGGCTGTTTATTTGACCGCTTTGATTCGATATGTTATCGCTAACCGAAATGTTCAAAAGCCAACAGACGACGAGAAACAGGTTACTTCACTATTTGCAAACTCTTCCTTTCTAATCATTTTTGTTCATATTACAACATTGATAATAGTTACATCAATTTATGCTTTATTCAATGCTATGGATTTTGATGTAATGATGAATATTATTATTGGTTTAGAAACGTTCTTTGGAATTTACGTTGGTATGTTTATGGCTTCTATGTTTAAAATAAATGATGAGCAATCATAAAAATAATCTAATATATTGTAAAGATCTGACAGATTTTAAAAATCTACCGTACCCATATAGATGGGCAGATAGGAAAAGTTGAAATTATGGTATCATAGCTACGCTATTTTGTAGCATAATAACCATGATTTTCTACAGACAGCACCAGAGCTAAC
>JBGCFH010000384.1:0-1237 GCA_045106825.1 Saprospiraceae bacterium
GGCACCGGTCTGATACCTTCAGTTATAACTATTGATTTTTGCTCTCCAAGAGGATAGTTACCAAAATCAAAATTATTGGCATCTTGATTGTATAAAATACTCACACCATCAGTTATAGTATAAGAATTCACTCCTTGAAAATTAGCACTGACTGAAAAACTATCAATACCTACATTATTCGTCTGATAAATTACATTTTGAATATCACATACAGCCGTTTTTAATACACTCCAAGTAGATGTCCAAGCACTTACTCCAATTTGATTTTCTGCTCTTACTTGCCAGTATACTTTTTGATACCCATCAAGTGAATCAATCAAAATTTGTTGGCTCGTTAAACTATCAATTTCTCTAATGACATTAGTAAAATTACTATCTGTACTTAATCTGATTTTATAAAATTCTCCAACACTTGAATTCAATTGTGACCATTGAAAAAGAATACCAGTACTAAAAAACATCACCGCACTATTTTGAGGGAAAGTGAGTGTTGGTAGTTGAGGTACAACTGTTGGTAAAGTATCAAGAGGACTTGGTGATTTTACATGCACAATACGATTCTCATCAAAAACATAAGCTACAACGGAATCATAACTCGCAAACTGATGTTGAAGATTATTTGATGTGCTAAAATCTGTATCTAAAGTATCATCATCATTAAAATCAATCGTATATAAAAGCTGAGGTGTTTCGATATCTGAACCAATTACATTAAATGTAAAAACGGTATTTATATCACCTACATTCGGAGTGATACTTAAACTTAAATTTGGGTTTGAATTCTTAAATAAACCACCTATTCCTACAGTGTTTATTGTATTATCGTAATTGCGATAAAAATAACTCGACAAACCTGCATTAATTAATGGAGAACCACTCATTAATTCATAACTACCACCTTGAAACTGAGGATTAACAAAATATGCAAAATTGTTATTCGGAACTGCTCCGTCAGTCCCAATTGCATCTGTTACGTTATAAAAACAATTATTAGAAAAATAGACAGCTCCAGGATTGTTGTTATCGTCATCAATGTTAATAGCAGGACTACCGGAATAAGTAAAATTCACAAAGATATTATTAACAATTTTAGGAACATTGGTGTTACTTCCATCAATGTCCATAGCAATTGCTTCCTTTCTATAGAAACTTCCAGTTGTATTTTGACCATCAAAAACACAATTACTAATAGTCGCAATACTATTTTCTAATCCATTAACGAATCTACCATAATAGT
>JBGCFH010000385.1:0-13951 GCA_045106825.1 Saprospiraceae bacterium
TTACTCCGTTCAAGAAGTTGGCAAAAAAGATAAAACTCCGATTTTAAGGATAAATTTTCTCCTGTTCGAGTGTTTCTCATCAAAGAACCATCTAAAGAATCAGGTTTTAACCTGCTGCGTCCCGAAACCTCGGGGATTAAATGCACGATGTTATAAATGCTGAGTAGTTACGTTGTAATTATAATACAGCGAAAAGATAGGTGTTTTGATGGGAATTTTATAATAAGATGAGGCATTCCTAATGTTCAGATTGGAAATTCGGGATTTCTTTTTATAATAAAAAGACCTCTTATCTAACTTTGTAGTCGCTGAAAAAATAATTAGTTGATTCGTTTCATCTTCATATTTTCTAATAAATAAAGATTTTTCAACCTTTTCAGGAATACTTATTAAAAAAACAGCACTTGACCTAATTTTAGGTCAAGTGCTGTTTTTTGTGACTTCATTTTAGATTGTCAAAAGTAATTAATAAGTAGATTTACTTAAATATTCCGACATATAATTTTTTGTAAACATTTGGTTTATAATCATTTATAGATCTTGTCAATTCTGTCGAACACTTAAATCTACTTACTAAAGAAAATACTATCCAAAGTCTCATCTTCAAAATTTCCTGTAGGTTGACCTTTTACATGATTATAAACGGCTGCTACAAAAATCGTTCGTGCCGCAGAAACTACCGTGAATGTCAGTAAAAGAATCAACATTGTCAATGCAAAACTTAATATAATATTTACTTCTAATAAAAGCATAAATATACCAAATGCTACTAAAAACCCTAAAAACTGAATGATACCAAAACTAACGCTACCAGCTAATGATTCTCCCCATTTTTCTCTCATAATTGCAAATGATTCTTTCACAGAGTTAATCACATTTTTATCTTCATAAATTACAATAGGAACAACAAAGAACGTCAAAATAGACCAAGCACCACCAATCAAAGAAGCTACAAATTCGCCTATTTTACCAGTACTATGAATCGCCTGTAATATAGTACCAACAGTTGCTGATAAAATTGCCCAGCTAAATATCTTACCAATTTTACTGGTTGCATAATTGATTCCGTCACTTAAGCCAGTTGCTTCTTCATTAAATATTTTTACAGAACAATGTACCAAAGCGGCATTGAAAAAAACGATGATAAAATAATTGATTAAATAATACGCAAAAATCAAAGCATATGCCATGATATTTGCCGTCAAATCATTTTGTAATAATGCGTCAATACTATCTCCAATTAATAAAAATCCACCACCAAAAAAGGTTAGTAAAACTACAATCAAAGAAGCACTTGAAATAAGAGGAAAAAGTAACAAAGTTCTATTTTCATTAATGGTTTGAAAACTCAATTTTGCGATATTCCAACCATTTTTTAACCGTTCAAAGAAATTCATGATTTATTTTGTTTTGTTTTAAATGAAGTTACAAATTACAATTTTTGATGGTGATTTAAAGAATCTTCGATGAAATGTTTGGAATATCGGATAATTTTCCTTCGCAATAGATGGAATTAAAGAAATAAGGCTATAAACTAAAAGCCGTTTTGATGGAATCAAAACGGCTTTTTAGTTTATAAAAAAAAGTAGTGTTCAATTATACAATTCCAATTAGTTTTAAAATCCACCATACAATAGCGATTGTTATTAATAGACTTCCAATGCCCCAAATAAAACCACTACCTAAAAGAAGACCAATGACAAGACAACCTAAACCTACTAATGCTAACAACAACAACTGTCCATTGCTTGCATTTTCTGCTTTTTCTTTGAGTGTTTTTTTAACATCTTTAACTTTTGTTAATACCTTTTTCCATTGTTTTCTAACTTGCTTTTTTAAGCTTTTTTTAGATACAACTTCGTTTTTAGCAATTGTTTCTGTAGAATTTACGGTCATTTCAACTGCTGCAAAAGACGACATTGAAAAACTCATGCAAAAAATAAACGCTAAAAACATGATTACTTTAGTTTGTTTCATAATTCCTATTTTTTTGGATTTATTAATATGATTTATAAAGTTTCAGGATAGAAGATTTTTTTTAGAAAAAAACATTTGGTTCATTGACAATCGTCAATACGTCAACACAAAAAACAAACAAAGAACCTAATTTATTTTATATTCTTAAACCACTTTTGGAATGCTTTACCAAAGAAAAATACTTCTTTTTTCTCTTCGTTGATAGCAGATACAAGACCTATAATCCATGAAATAAGTAATAATATAGCGATAACTCCATAAGCCAACCAGCCAAGAATAGGAATAAACAAAAGTATTGATGAACATAAACCTACAACCATCAACCCTAAAGACTGACGTAAATGAAACGCACTTAATTTATCTCCTTCTTTATGAAGTGAAAACATTGATATTAAAAAACCGATTAAAGTTATATAAGCAACAATAGCCGCTTTTTTTTCATCATCATCAGCAATGCTTTTGATGAATTTGTAGATTTTCCCCTTCTTAAATTTCTTTTTAGACTTAGATACACCTACATCAGTGCTTATTGGAGTAGATGATACGACAAGAGGAAGAGCATTTCCATTAAGGCTAATGGAAAAAATGAATAAAAATGATAAAATAAGACTTTTGAAAATAAAATTGTTCATGAACTTAGATTTAAAGTAACGTAAAAAATAATTTGACAACAATAGGTTTTTATTTAATTTTTATGGTTACTTAGTTAAATAATTAGATTTTGTGATTTTCTATTATATAGAAACTAAAATCACTTATTTACATTGTGTTTTGATATAGTGATTTGTTCCTTTATAATTCATTAATTACATGTCATAAAAATATGACATTCAATTTTACAATCAAAGTAATTACTGGAATATATTTAAAATCGTCATGTTTTTAATTCTAAAAATCAAATAATTAACACAAAAAGCAGATGTCAATCAAATGACATCTGCTTTTACAAAATTATATATCTCAACTAATTTTAGTTATACTTTATCAGAACCCAAAATTGCTGCTGTATATTCACGATTCATGCGTGCGATATTTTCTAAAGAAATCCCTTTTGGACATTCTGCTTCACAAGCACCAGTATTAGAACACATACCAAAACCTGCATCATCCATTGTTTTTACCATATTGACCACACGTTTTTGTTTTTCGACTGCACCTTGTGGCAATAATGCTAAGTGAGATACCTTCGCAGATGTAAATAACATCGCTGAACCGTTTGGACAAGCGGCAACACAAGCGCCACAACCAATACAAGCTGCTGCATCGAAGGCATCAGAAGCGACCATTTTCTCAATCGGAATAGCGTTTCCATCTTGAGCTTGACCTGTATTTACAGAGATATAACCACCAGATTGAATAATCGAATCAAAAGCCGTTCTATCAACAACTAAATCTTTAATAACAGGAAATGCTGTTGCACGATATGGTTCAACTGTAATAGTATCGCCATTTTTATACATACGCATGTGCAATTGACAAGTTGTTGTTTGTCCCATTGGCCCATGAGGTTGTCCATCAATCACCATACTACATGCACCACAAATACCTTCACGACAATCGTGATCGAATGAAACAGGATCTTTCTTTTCAGAAATCAACTGTTCGTTTAATACATCGAACATTTCTAAGAAAGACATATGAGTACTCACATTATCTAACTGATACGTTTCAAAATGTCCTTTATCGTTATTATTTTTCTGTCTCCAGACTTTTAAAGTAATTTTCATTTTTTATTATTGTGTTGATGTGTTGATGTGTTAATGTGTTGATGATATTTCAACACATTTTTTAACACACTTACACACCGATTATTCATAAAATAATTTTTTGATGCGAATCAGTTTATAACATCAACACATCAAAACGTCAACACATTATTTATAACTTCTCGTTTTAACTTCGATGTTGTTGTATTCCAATGCTTCTTTATGAAGAACTGGATCATTGCCAACACCTTTGAACTCCCAAGCAGAAACGAACATGAAATCTTCATCATTACGAACTGCTTCACCAGTTTCAGATTGATGTTCTTCACGGAAATGTCCACCACAAGATTCGTCACGAACTAAAGCATCAATAACCATGTTTTCGCCTAACTCTAAAAAGTCAGCAACACGGAAAGCTTTCTCAAATTCGGGATTGAACTCATCAGCAGAACCTGGAATAAATACATCATTCCAAAATTCGTTGCGTAATGCTTGAATTTCAGTACGAGCTTTTTTCAAACCTTCGGTATTACGTGACATTCCACAATAATCCCACATGATTTTACCTAAACGACGGTGGAAACTTTCAACAGATTGATTCCCGTTTACAGAAGTTAATTTGTTGATACGATCTTTAACCTCGTTTTCAATTTGCTCAAACTCTGGCAAATTCGTTGAGAATTTTGGTGTACGAATTTCTTTTGATAAGAATGTACCGATTGTATAAGGAATCACGAAGTAACCATCAGCCAAACCTTGCATCAATGCCGAAGCACCTAAACGATTTGCACCATGATCAGAGAAGTTACATTCACCTAATGCAAATAAACCTTTTACACTCGTTTCTAAGTTATAATCAACCCAAAGTCCACCCATTACATAGTGAATCGCTGGATAAATTTTCATCGGTGTTTTGTATGGATTTTCGCCTGAAATTTTCTCATACATTTCGAATAAGTTACCGTAACGCTCTCTTACAGTATCTTCTCCCAAACGATTGATTGCATCTGCGAAATCTAAATAAACAGCTAAACCTGTTTCGTTTACACCTCTTCCTTCATCACAAACATATTTTGCAGCACGAGAAGCTACATCACGAGGAACAAGATTTCCGAATGCTGGATAAATACGTTCTAAGTAATAATCTCGATCTTCCTCTTTGATTGTCAAAGGATCTTTCAATCTGTCTTCCTTCTTTTTAGGAACCCAGACACGTCCATCATTTCTCAATGATTCAGACATCAATGTTAATTTTGATTGATAATCACCAGAAACAGGAATACAAGTTGGGTGAATTTGACAGAATGAAGGATTCGCCATATAAGCACCTCGACGATGAGCTCGCCAAGCAGCAGTTACGTTTGAACCCATTGCATTTGTAGAAAGATAATATACGTTTCCGTGTCCACCAGTTGCTAATACAACTGCATGAGCCGCAAAACGCTCTAACTTACCAGTCAACAAATTACGAGCGATGATACCACGAGCTTTCTCAACTCCATCTTTTTCATCTTTTATAGTGACCAAATCTAACATTTCATGGCGATTGTACATAGCACAAGAACCTTGAGCGATTTGACGAGATAATGCAGAATATGCACCAATTAGTAATTGCTGTCCAGTTTGACCTCGTGCATAAAAAGTACGAGAAACTTGAACACCACCAAATGAACGATTGGCTAATAATCCACCATATTCACGAGCAAAAGGAACACCTTGTGCCACACATTGGTCAATAATATTACGACTTACTTCTGCCAAACGATGAACGTTGCCTTCACGAGAACGATAATCACCACCTTTTACAGTATCATAAAACAAACGGTAAACACTATCACCATCATTTTGATAGTTTTTGGCAGCATTGATTCCACCTTGTGCCGCAATACTGTGCGCACGACGAGGTGAATCATGAAAGGTGAATACTTTAACATGATATCCTAATTCGCCCAAAGTTGCAGCAGCAGAAGCACCAGCCAAACCAGTTCCTACTACGATGATTTCAAGACGACGTTTATTGTTAGGTGCAACTAAAGGCACACTTGATTTATAGTTAGTCCATTTATCCGCTAAAGGACCTTCTGGAATTTTTGAAGTGAAATTTGACATAATTATATTTTTAGACGTTAGATGTTAGATATTAGACTTTAGACTATTTTCTAAACACCTTAAATCCTAATTATTTTAAATAGAAAAATACTGGCATTGCCGCATATAATAAAGGAATTAAAATAGCAAAAATTACAATTCCAACCCATTTAAATAATGGCGTGTATTTCTTATGGTTAATTCCCAATGATTGAAATGCACTTTGGAAACCATGATACATATGATATGCTAAAGCTGCCATTCCTAAAACGTACAGAGCGACCAACCATAATTGCTGGAAAGCAATGGAAACAACCTCGTAGAGATTTTCAGTTACAGTTCCATCAGCCAAGGTAAATTGACCTAAAGCATCTGCTCCAAATTTAGCTTTTACCCAAAAGTTTCCTAAATGAACAATAATGAACACCAATAAAACAGTTCCTAAAAATGCCATATTACGAGAAGCCCAAGTTGAACTTTTACCGTTTCCACCTGCATATTTAGTTCCTTTTGCTTTACGATTTTTTGCCCAAAGCAATAAACCTTGAACAGCATGTAATAAAATCGCAATCTTCGTAATCCAACCAGCAATCTGGATTAAAGGATTATGTGCCATGTTGTATGCGTAGGTATTGAATGCCATTCCTCCGTCGTTAATAAACAATTGTGTATTACCAATAAGGTGTATCACAAGGAAAAGACATAAAAACAAACCTGTAAGCGACATCACAATTTTTCGCCCAAGCGAAGAAGTAAAATAGTCGATTATCCAATTCATAATATTAAAAATTAAAGTGTAGTGATTTTAAATTACTTAATGTTTTTTGTTAGTTTTGATACGCAAATGTATCTATAAAACTATATATATTGAAAAACGATTAACATTAGGTAATGAAATTTGGTTATTTAGAATAAATCTATTCTTTTATTAGGATTGAACAATTCTAAATAATTACTTTATTTCATTACAATTTTGCGACAAAGGTAATACACGGAACGTTAATAAATTTAACTAAAATAAAATAAATGATAAAAATCAACGTCTTTTTAGAAAATTGACAGATATTTGCAATTAAATAATGGTTTCTTGATACTTGATTTTTTTTATTTGTAATAAATTATCAGCAACCAGAAAACCATTACAAACTATTCTACCGCAGATTTGGCGAAAGTCAAATATGAGGAAAGTCCGAACAACACAGAGCATCGCACCACTTAACGAGTGGGACCCCGAATGTTCGGGGGCCAGAAAGTGCCGCAGAAAATAACCGTCCCGAGTATTCGGGATAAGGGTGAAAACGTGAGGTAAGAGCTCACGATTTTGGTTGGTAACAATCAAAATGGGTAAACCTTGCGAGTTGAAATGCCATGTATATTGATGATGGAGGGCTGCTCGTCCGATTGATACTCAAACTTATTTAAAATTTTAATTTTAAATAACATAATTATTAATAATTATTGTTTTGAGTATCTGCGTCAAAGGGTAGGCAGATACAGGTATTTGGTGACAAATATCGTAGATAAATGGTAGAACACGACAGAATTCGGCTTATCGGTTTGTGATGGTTTTCTGGTTACTGGTTCCTTGATACTGGTTATTGGTTTGAGTAAAATTAACAATTTGTGTTCGTTCGTCAAACCAGTAACCAAAATCAAGGAATCAACATCTATCCTTTACAAAGTCAAATTTTACCTTTCTTACAAAAATTCCTATATTTAACTCTTACTTTGCTTCCTGAATAAAAATCGAAACAAAATAACCTAAAAATGCCCAACGAAAAAGGCTTTATCATAAAGGAAATTATGGAAAAAGATGTTAATCGCACCAATCACATTTTGGGAATTGCGATTAATGAGTATAAAGATTGTCCAAAACTCAATAATGCGGTCAAAGATGTGCAGAATTTTATTGATTTGATGAGGACAAGATTCGCATTTGAGGAAGAAAATATTGATTTTCTAAAAGACGAAATGGCGACTGGCTCAAATATTATCCGAAAATTAGATGAACTAAGTTATAAACTCACACCCAACGATAATCTGATTATCTACTTTTCTGGTCACGGTGCGTTACATCCGAAACGAAACAAAGGCTACTGGATTCCGATTGATGCAAAGCAAGACGATTATTTTACGTATGTGGCGAATACCATTATTAAAGAACAACTCGGTGACATCAACGCACACCATATCTTTTTAATTGCCGATTCTTGCTTTTCGGGTGCGTTATTTACAAAAGGTGCAAGAGATGTTGGTAAACGTTTAGAAAAAAATCCTTCTCGCTGGGGATTGACTTCCGGGCAGAAAGAAATTGTTTTAGATGGCGAACCTGGTGAAAATAGTCCGTTTGCGAAGTCGCTGTTGTATCATTTAGAAAACACAACGCAACCTTTAAGCGTACAGGAACTTTGTTCTCATGTTTTGGAGACAACCGCAGCAAATGCCGTTCAAACCCCTTTAGGTGAACCGCTACAAGTAAAAGGTCATAAAAACGGACAGTTTGTTTTCCGACTGAAAAAAGACGAAATCCGTGATTGGGCGAAAGCCCAAAAAGTAGGAACAGTTGTAGCGATGCAGCAATTTTTGGCGATTTATCCTGATGGACAATTCGCAGCAACCGCAAAAACAACAATCAATAACATCAAAGCCGAAAACGCTTGGAAACGCATCGAAAACTCAACTCGTTCGGTTGATTTTGCACGGTATAGAAGAAACTTTCCTAATAGCAAATATCATGAAGAAGCTAAAAAACGACTTTATATAACTGAGGAAGATGAAGAATGGCGAAAAGCAAAACGGGCTAATAAAATTATGCATTATGAACGCTATTTAGAGTTTTATCCAAAAGGTCGTTATGTAGCGGAAGCGAATGCAGGTATTAATAAGATTCTTAATGCAGAACAAGAGGCAGAACGACAACAAGCTGAAAAGGAAGTCGAACGGAAAGCACTTGAACAGGATAATGCCGCTTGGCAAAAAGCCTTATCTATAAATACAATCACAGGTTTTCAGACGTATTTGAATGCTTATCCCGTTGGGCAAAATGCAGCTGCAACAAGGCAAAAAATCAAAAACTTAGAACGTCAAGCAGCGGAGAAAAAGG
This sequence comes from Saprospiraceae bacterium, assembly GCA_045106825.1. Taxonomy (GTDB): domain Bacteria; phylum Bacteroidota; class Bacteroidia; order Chitinophagales; family Saprospiraceae; genus CAWVWD01. Next base: position 8,875 of record JBGCFH010000385.1, read on the forward strand.
AAGCTGAAAAAGCAGCGGAACAACAACGACTTCTGGAACAGAAACGTCTGGCTGATGAAAAAGCAAAAAAAGAACGTCAAGCGGAAGAAGAACGAAAGCAAAAAGCTTCGTACGGTGCAGGTAGTCAGCAGATGACTCAAAGTCACCTGCTGACTGATAACAATAAGAAAATAGTCTTCGGTGTTTTAGCCACAATCCTATTATTAGTTATAGGTATCCGATTATTTTCAGGGAATGAGGAAAATCCTGATGTAACAATAGATGATAGTCAAGAACTTGTAGAACAAGCTCCAGTACAACAAACCGAACAAGCTGCGATAGAACAGCCTACAATCACTACACCTTCTGATGCTTCCGATATCTTCACCAGCCAAATGGTCAAAATACCAAGCGGTTCTTTTCAAATGGGAAGTAATGACTATGACAGTGAAAAACCAGTACATACCGTAAACATCAGCAGCTTCTATATGTCAAAATACGAAGTCACTCAAAAGCAATGGCGAGCAATTATGGGACAAGACCCGCCAGAACTAAGATTTAAAGGCTGTGACGAATGTCCTGTAGAAAATGTTTCATGGAACGATATACAAGAATTTATTAAAAAACTAAATACCAAAACAGGGAAAAAATACCGCTTACCAACTGAATCAGAATGGGAATATGCCGCACGAGGTGGACAATCTTATAAATATGCAGGGAGTGATAATATTGGTAGCGTCGCTTGGTATGATGATAATAGCGATGGTAAAACACATTCTGTCGGAAAAAAAACACCGAACGGCTACGGCTTGTATGATATGTCAGGTAACGTTTGGGAATGGTGTCAAGACGTTTGGAATGACAATTATAACGGAGCTCCAACAAATGGCTCGGCGTGGATGTCGGGCGGAAATAATAGTCGCCGAGTGTTGCGTGGCGGTTCTTGGCTCAGCATCGATTACGATAGCCGTGTTGCTTTTCGTTATGGGAACCTTCCTTCAGCTCGGTACTACAGTGTTGGCTTTCGGTTGGCTCGGGGCATCTAACCCTCTGCACTTTTAGATTTTTACCCTTTATAATAAATGGGTTGCGTAGCAACTCATTTATCTTTTTAAACTTTAAAACTTTTATAAAACAGCGAAGCTGTTTGTCTTTTAAATTTTTAAATTTTTAAATTTTTAAAAAAAATCATTTAGTTTACGTATATTCGGTTTTGATTGGTGCGAAGCACCAGAAAATTTATTTTTTAATAAACCGTGTCGTTTTCCCCGAGTTCTTGGGACAGACGAAAACGACACGGTTTAACAACCGAAAGGGCAAGTCTATTTCAGTCGCCGAGTGTTGCGTGGCGGTTCTTGGAACAACAACGATAACAATAGCCGTGTTGCTAATCGTAATAGGAACAATCCTACAGAACGGAACAACAATAATGGCTTTCGGTTGGCTCGGGAGATGTAGTTGGCAAAAGCACAACGGTCAGAGTTCTATTATCTATGGTTGATGATAGAAGTGTACCTTTTAGATGTCCGAGGCTTGTCCTACCTGAGAAGGTAAACACATCGAGCAAATAAAGGGAGCAAGTAGGCTTTTGGCAGAACGTTCTCTTTATTTCAAACTACGAATCCAGCCGCCGAGCATACGCCCGATTTCATTAACTTTTTCAGAAAAGTAATGATACCTCGTAGAGTTATACAAGCCTAACTCAAAGGCTAATCTAAAGTAATATCGCAATTGTTCTAAGGAGATATTTACCCTTTTTAAAATACCTAATTTGTATTTTTTGGAGGTATAATACGCTTCAATCAATTGTTCTAAAACATTCGACAAAATGTTTTGAATACGATCTGCCAATGTAAATTTGAACGAACGAGGAAATTTATTAACGGTCGTAATGGTTTCCTTTAAAAGTTCGTAAGTTTTGGATAAAATAATTTCGTTACTCATATTTTTTATTTTTTTGGTTCTTTGATAATTTCTGCAAATTTTATAATTCGCTGTGCTAATTACATTTTGAAAGCCTTGAAAATAGGGAGTTAGTGAGCAGGTGACTTCAAGTCACCTGCTCACTTTTGCAGAAATTGTCAAAGAGCCAATTTTATAATGAAACGCTACAATCATTTATACATAAAAATCACAGCGTTTGAAAATCTTTATTCGGCAGCAAAGAAAGCAGAAAAAGGGAAACGATTTCAACCCGAAGTAGCGAATTTTAATCATCAGTTAGAAGCTAATCTTTTGGCATTGCAATCTGAATTAGAAACAAAAACCTATCAACCGAGTACTTACAAATCATTCTACGTTCATGTACCCAAAAAACGGATGATAAGTGTTGCCCCTTATCGGGATAGAGTTGTGCATCATGCGTTATGTAATGTGGTGATGCCTTTGTTTGAAAAGTCCTTTATCGAAGACACCTACGCGAATAGAAAGGGAAAAGGTACACACGCTGCAATTTTACGGTATCAAGGTTTTGCCAAACAATATAAATATGTCTTGAAATGTGACATACGAAAGTTTTTTCCGAGTATTGACCATGATATTTTGAAAACCATTATTCGTAAAAAGATAAAATGTCAGGATACTTTATTGTTAATTAATAGAATTTTGAATAATTCCAATGAGCAAGAAGCACATCAAGTTTACTTTGAAGGCGATAGTTTATTTACCCCTTTTGAGCGAAGAAAAGGTTTACCTATCGGAAACTTAACCAGTCAATGGTTCGGAAATATTTATTTGAATGAATTTGACCATTTTATTAAAAACGAATTAGGAATTAAAGGCTATGTTCGGTATGTTGATGATTTTGTTATTTGTGGAAATTGTAAAAAAGCATTGTCAGTAATTAAAAATAAAATCATTCAATTTTTAGGAAAATACCGATTAACTCTACATACCAACAAATCCCAAATTCATCAAACTGAAAGAGGTATTCCATTTTTAGGGTTTCGTATTTTTCCGTATTATAAGACAGTTTGTACAAGTAGTAAAAATCGCTATCGTAGAAACATCCGAAGAAAGGTTAGATTAAAAAATAAACGACAACTTTCCCCACAACAATTAGAAGATGGTTTGAATAGTTGGTTAGGACATATTCGATTTGGTAATAATTATCGCTTAGAGCAAGAAATTTTTAAAGATTTGAGAAATCGCTTTGTGAGTGTACACATTTATACAAATCTTGCTTGGCGAGTGTTAGAATATATAGAATATTAAGTCGAAAAATAAAAGTCAATGCCAGCATTCGGCTTATCGGTTTGTGATGGTTTTGTGGTTAAATATAAAGGTCGAACTTGTTGAAAAGTTCGACCTTTTGTCTTTTATAAACTCTTTGCTAATCTAAAACCTGCGTGCTGATAGAAATGTCGTCTGAACCAAAGGCGATAATATTTTGACGCTCCTGTTCCTGTCGTTATCCACGAACCTCCAGCCAACATACTGTGTTCTTCATCCATATAAGGTGCTGAAAATTCTTCATACCAAGGATGCGTTTTGAATCCATCTAACGGATAAAAATCGTTGCTCAACCAATCCCAAACATTGCCATAAATATCATTAAAACCCGAAGCTGTTGTACTCGATTTCATAAAACCAACTGGGGTAGGAGAACCAAAAGTATAATCTAAATTATGTTTATCACTGTAAAGAGGATCTTCGCTTTTGTCTGTATTTTCTCTTGCAATTGTTAGAAATTCCGCTTCTGACAATAATCTTGAGCCATCATTTTTCCAGTTGCAATACGCCCAAGCTTCGTGTGCATTCACTTCTACTGGCCAATCCAAAGGCATTTCCAAATTATCGAACATCGCTCGATAAAGAAATGTATCACCTTTTTTTATCCAAAATTTAGGTTGAATAATATTGTATTTCGTTTTCCAATTCCAACCTTCTGCTGTCCAAAATGTTTGATTATTATAGCTTCCGCTAATTACAAATTCTAAATATTCAGCATTTGTAATGAGATTTTTGGTTGCTGCAAATGGTTTAACCAAGGTTGTTTTTGTGCCGTATTCATTGTCCCAACCATAAAGATCTGAAGAATTCGATTTCCCGAAAATAATGGTATTTTTAGGCATTTCAATCCATTTATTCACTTCGGGTTTCCCAAAAGTTGGAGCATATTGCCATATTTCTGGCTTTTGAACTTTATCCACCGACAATTGACGAATCAACATAGAAGACGTTTCAAAATGAATTCTATCATGCTCAAAACCCATAAATAATGCCCAAAGTGCATGATTTTCATCAATCGGCAATTGACTTAAATCTGCTTTCGCAATAACATTTTGAACAATGTTATAAATTATTTTTCGATATTCATGGACTTCTTGAACTGTTGGCCAAAAATCAGATACGTCCAAATTTTCTGGAGCATCAGGATCAACACCGACTGCAAATAATTGATCGTATCGAGGATTTACACCTTCCGAAATTAAACCAGCTAATTTCAATTTATTAATATAAAAAGCTGCTGTATGACCTAAATAAAAAATCAAGGGATTTCTTAATGGATCAGGACTTTCGTACAAAGTGCGTTCTTCTTTTATTGATGAAAATAGCATTTCATATAACTCCCATGTATTTTCAAAATAAGCTTTTAGTTCAGCGTTTGTTGGAGAAGTAAGTTTTGGAGGTTTAATGCTTGTAAGTTTGGAAATAATTGTAGAAGTCATTTTATAGTATATTAATTTGGTATTTATAACTCATGAAAATTATTACTGTTTTGATAATGGTAAAAAATAACCTTTCGATTCTATGACTGCTAAATTTGAATTTATACTTCTCCGATAAAAATCGGAGAAAACTACATTTTATTAAGCAATAGCCTTAGTTATTGCTTAATAAAATGCCTCGCCTAAGTCAAAATTTTTCTGACTAAAAGTGAAGTCTTATTCTTTTGCCATCACTAAGGCAATTTTTTAACAAAAATAAAAAAGTTATCGTTGTTTTTATGGTTAAGTACATTGTGCAAAAAATAGCTTAATATTTTCATATATTAGTATTCAAAAAGTTGAGTACTATGAAAAAGCAACATGTAAAGTTAAGCGAAATGGATAAAAAATATCTACAAGAAAAATTAAGAGGAGGAACACTTAAAGTA
>JBGCFH010000386.1:0-8760 GCA_045106825.1 Saprospiraceae bacterium
AATGGATTCCGCCTTTGTCAACGAAGTCATTTTTTACGGTACAAATCAAGCAACAGCAATAGATGTCGTCGGTTTGAATAGTTATGTAGAAATGAATCTTTTGGAATTACATCGAACGGCTTTTGTCGGTTTTACCAATAATACACCTTCAGCCACGAATTTATTCCGCATTGATACTGTCCGAAGTTTAAATACTTTCACAACAGGTTTTAACCTTAATCTAAATTATTGTGATTGTAATGACGTTTTTGTTGCTCGAAATGGAAAAGTCTCCACAGGTCGTTACAACACGGTTTTGGTCAATGGAGAAAGTACGATTCAAGACGGAGAATTTAACATTGTTACTTTAAATGGCGACGCATCTATTATTACAGGCGGAGGTGTTACAAATTCAAGTGTTTTATTTCCGGAAACGACTTTTAATACGCTTTCGCTAAATGAAGATGCACTTATTTTTGGAGAAATGGCTGGAGCAAAACCCCTTTTGGTAGACACAATTCGACTCGTTCCAGGCAAAGAATACCAATGGAAAAATGTCATGACGATTACTGCAAATGGCTGGTTAGATGCTATTGGAACAGGTTCTTTTCCGATTATTATGCGTTCGACACAAGCTGGCGTACAAGGCACAATCAAAAGTTTGACCGATTCGATTTGTATCAATTATATTTTCATGTCTGATTTAGATACAGCAGGAACAGCCGTTTTTCATGCAGGAAAAATCAGTACAGATATTGTCAATAATGATGGTTGGGTTTTTGAAGATTGCTGCTCGTCCTTCGGTTTATCAGAGCTATTTCCAGTTCATGATACAACGATTTGTATAGGAGATTCTATTGATTTAGTTGTTTATGATACGTTGTGTACTGGTTGTACATTTTTATGGAGTGATGGTGATACCAACGAAATCAGAACACTTTCTCCAGTTGTTACCACAACTTATACCGTCACCGCAACTCGACCAGAAGGCTGTTCGAGTATTGATACTTTCCGTATTAATGTCATTCCAGCTCCAATTATTAATTTACAAGCCGACACTACCGTTTCCGATACGTCACAACCGTTTCTACTTTATCATTCGCCGACAGGCGGAACTTGGTCAGGAACAGGCGTAAATAGTTCAGGTATATTCAATCCGATGTCCGTCGGAAATGGCGTTTATCCGTTAACATATACAATTAATAATGGACTTTGTGATGTGACCGATTCCGTTATATTGACGGTGACTTTAGATGGCTGCATCTTTGACACCTTACATTTGACGAATTTCAACGGTTACGATGTCAGTTGTCATGGTGGAAATAATGGTTCAGCACAAGTTACAACCATTCAAGGAATAGCACCATTTACCTACATTTGGAGTAATGGAAATATCGATTCCATCGCCAATAATTTAAGTGCAGGAACTTACGGAATTACTGTAACAGATTCTTCTGGTTGCTCCAATATTTTGAGTATTACGATTACAGAACCACCAGCTTTGACGGCTTCCGCCAATATTACCAATCCGATAAGTTTTCCAGGTTTGAATGACGGTTCAGCGATGGCAACACCTTCTGGAGGAACTTCGCCTTACACTTATTTATGGTCGAATAATGAAACAACACCGACCATAAACAACTTATTTGCAGGAACTTACACCGTAACTGTCACCGATGCAAACGGCTGTACAACAATCGCTTCGGTTACACTAAGTGATCCAACTATATTCTTATCACAAATACAAATCAACTCCAATTATAACAGTTTTAACGTATCGTGTTTTGGTGCGAATGATGGAAGTGCAACAGTTACCATTGCGAACGGAACAACGCCTTATACTTTCCTTTGGAACAATGGCGAAACAACCGCAACCGCTACAAATTTACCATCAGGTTGGGCAGTTGTCACGATAACGGATGCAACGAATCAAGTCTTAATTGATTCCGTAAACTTGACTTCTCCACCAGTTTTGGTGGCTTCCGCCAATATCGTTTCTCCGATTTCATGTTTTGGAATTATGGACGGCAGCCTTTCGGCAAATGCAGTTGGCGGCGTTCCGACTTATTCCTATTTATGGAATAACAACGCAACGACTTTGACCCTAAATAATTTGGGTCAAGGAACATATCAAGTAACGATTACAGATGCGAATAACTGTACAGATTCTGCTTCTGTGATTTTAACAGAACCGACCTTATTAACGGTTTCAATTACGCAAGATTCGATTTACAACGGTTTTGGTGTTCGTTGTTTTAATGGAAATGATGGACACATTACGGCTTCCGCCAATGGAGGAACGCCAAATTATGCCTATGTTTGGAACAATACACAAACAACGGCTTTCGCCAATAATCTATCCGCAGGAATGCAAATTGTTACGGTAACTGATGCCAATAATTGTACAGCTTCCGATACAATTATTCTAAATCAACCAACCGAAATAACAGCAACAACAACCGTTACAACCGATTACAATGGTTTCAATATTTCGTGTTTTGGTGAAAATGATGCAACCGCAAATACAACCGTTTCTGGAGGCGTTCCGACTTATAATTACGTTTGGAATAATACACAGACTTTGACTTTCGCCAATAATTTGTCTGGTGGTTTTGCTATTGTTACGATTACAGATTTAAATAATTGTACGCTAATTGACACAACAATTGTCACTGAACCAACGGCTTTAAACATCGGTACTTTGGTTACTTCTAATTATAACGGTCAAGATATTTCGTGTTTTGGTGCGAATGATGGAAGCGTTGCAGCAACACTTTCTGGTGGCGTTTACGGTTATAATTTCCAATGGAATATAACGCAAACGGATAGCAGTTTAACAAATTTAGTCGCAGGAACATATTACGTTACAGCAACTGATGCGAATAATTGTACCACAAACGATAGCATAACATTGACCGAACCTTTGGCTTTAGCCAATACTTTAACCGCAGCAAGTACATCGTGCGACGGTTCACAAAATATAACTGCCAATACTATTGGCGGAACTGGAAACTACGCCTACAATTGGAACAACAGCAACACGAATAACATCAATCCAAATCTTTTTGGCGGAACATATTCCGTTACCATTTCTGATGTAAATAATTGTACGCTTTCTGATTCGATTACGATTACGACTTTAGATACATTAAGCGTTAATCTTGGAAATGACACGATTCTATGTTTGGGCGAAAGCCTACAACTAAACGTCACACAAGCGAATATTACCAACTACATTTGGCAAGATAATTCTACAAATCCAACATTCACAGTTACGACTGATGGTAATTATTTTGTGGAAATTACAAATATTAACGGTTGTACGGCTTCCGATTCTATTTTGGTGACGTATTCTGTAATTGAGCTATTGCAACCTTTACCGATAGATACGACAATTTGCGAAAGCACCACTTTCGAGATTGATGCAACAGCAGTAGAAGCTACTCAATATGTTTGGCAAGATGGCACAACTACACCGACTTATTCGGCTTCGAGTGAAGGAATTTATACTGTAACAGTGACAAATATTTACAATTGTTCGGCTGATTTTTCTACGAATATTTCGATACAATTACCGCCAAAAATTGCAGCAAAATTACCAACCGATACGATTATGTGTAACAATAATCCGATTATATTAAACGCACAAGCGACTTATGCGACCGATTATTTTTGGGAAGGTGAATCGGCTTATTATCAACAAAATTCTTATATAGATTCTACCTTTTTAGTGACTTATCCTGGCATTTATAGCGTTGAAATCACGAATTATTGTGGTGGATTTATGCAATATGTGGAAGTGACCGAAGAAGATTGTGGCTGTTATCCTTACGTTCCGAATGCGTTCACACCAAATAATGACGGCAATAATGACGAATTTGATGTGTACGCTAATTGTCCATTGGATAATTTCCAATTGGAAATTTATGACCGTTACGGTGGACGAGTTTTTATTTCTAATGATAGAAACAATAAATGGGACGGAACGATTCGAGGACAAAAAGCAATGAACGGTGTTTATGTTTGGGTTTTACGATTTGCAGCGATGAATGAAAAAGGTGAAATGGAAAATCGTCAAATGAGTGGCGATGTGACGGTTGTACGTTGATGTTATTTTAAAATTTAAAAACCGCTTTCTTGATTTTTTGAGAAAGCGGTTTAAGTAATTTTACTGTCTTGTTAAATCCCATGTTGTTACATAAAGTGTAGAATCTACGCCTTGTATAGCATAATAGGTTTGTTGCCAAAGTTGTGTAGTATCCGTTTGTTCCATAATTTGATAAGTTGAACAGCCTAAAAAAGCATCTGAATTTGCTGGTTCAAAATCAGTACAAATAATCATTTCTGTAGCATCTTGAGATAAGTTCCAATAATAATCTTCTTTCAGACTTACATCAATTGGCGTTTGAGGTGCATATCCATCGGGCTGAAAATCCATATAATAATGTCGTTTAAATGTATCGGTTGCTATATTATTTTCATAACTAATACTATGATAGATAACTTCCCAATTTCCATAATGATATGCTAATTGTTCTAATCGTTCTGTTGATGGTTCATTGATTGTTGTAAATGATCCACTATCATCATTACAATTAGATAATAAAATAATAATTAGAATAAGAGATAGTATTTTTATATAATTCATTTTACTTCGTTTTAGTTGATTAAATACGTTTTAGTTGCCAAGTTATTGTAACCTTTTCATCCATTTCATTACGAAATTCTCTTTCCCATTTCTGATTATTATCATCTTGTTTTTGTATCTCAAAGCTTAGTGTTTCTAAAGTTTCTACACCATCAATCACAATAGGAGAAGAAATCGCTATCCATTCGCCATTGTTATTAAAAGTCCAATGATAACCATCAATTGTTGTTGTCGATGTGATTTTGTATGCTAAACCGCTTTCTTCCATAATAAAATCAAAAGCATCTTCTACTTTATCTTTTTTTATGCTGCTAATATGTGTTTTCTGTTCTATTTCTACTTGCCATTTTCCAATATGATATTCTAAAAGCTCTTCTCGATTATCGTAAATTGGATTGAAACAACTCTGAAAAATCAATAGAATTGGAATAAATAATATTTTTTTCATTTTTTTAAAATTGAATTAGCGTAAGTAGAATTTTTTATTCTACTTACGCTAATAGCTTATTGTTTAAGTAACTTTTGAGTATAAACTGAACCGTCAGGAAATTCTAAAGAAAGAATATAAATTCCTTTAGTTAAATTTTCTTTAGTATCAATTCTTAGCATATTTAGACCTTTTCCAATACTAAGAACATCATTTTCAACTTCTTGCCCTAATATATTAGTTAATTTCATATTCACATTATTATCAAATTCACTTTCAAATATGATCGTAAAATAATTAGTAAAAGGATTTGGAACTACTTCTACATCATCTCCATTATAATTCGGAGAATTTAATGGAGGAGGGTTTGTTGTCAAAGCTCTTGGAGGTGGTGGCGAACAAGTCGGACAAATTCCCATTATTATTGAAATATATATATCTTGGTCATCACACCAATGTCCTGCAAATCCACCGTCACAATAAACGGCATATAGAGTGCCATCTCCACTATCACAAGTAGAAGAATATCCTGGTAAAGCAGGTCCAAATGTAATTGGATTATTAGGCGTTGTTGCCGTATTTACGGCACCATTAATTTCACAATAATGTTTACATTTTGGAACGTTTTGAAAGAATCCACCAATATAATAACTTTGAATACTTCCAGGAACAGTTTGATTTTGTCCACCTGTTAATAGACAAGGTGCTGTTCCCTCACATTCTTTAAAATCATTAGAAATATTACTGTAATCAATTTTATCCTCACTAATTTGATTTCCATTACAAGTATAAATCCGTTCACAATTATTCAAATCATCTATATAAGTATAAGAAGCTGTAGGTACAACAACTGTTATATTATCTGTACAGTTTTTAGCATCTCTTACCGTGACATAATGTGTTCCGTTACCAACATTAGTTGGATTCTGTACTGTTTGTGAATTATTTAAACCACTCCAAATAAAATTATATGGAGGTGTTCCGCCAATAACATTAGTTGTGATTGTCCCATCATTTGTTAATGGACAAGTAGCAGTTGTTCCAACTGCATAAATTTGTGGTGTAGGCATTGTTGCTGTAAATGACAAAATTTCACTACAACTATTAACATCAGTGATAGTAACGGAATAATTTCCCATGACTACATTTGTTAAGTTCTGTGATACCGTTCCATTTGACCAATTATAAGTGTACGGTGCTTGTCCTCCGTTAGTAGTCAAATTTATAGAAATTGTTGAATTTGAACCACCACCTGGATCTTCATGAGGTGGAAGACTTATACAATTTGGATAAACAATATTACCAAAAGCATTCAAAGCAGGATAACCATTGACCGTTACGGTTCTTGTTAGTGTATTATAACACGCATCAGTTACAGTAACGCTATATGTTCCAGATGTTACATTTGTCAAATTCTGGCTATTATCACCATTACTCCAATTATAACTATAAGGCGGAACACCTCCTGATAGATTTAGATTAATATTATTATTGTCACCACAGTTATTGACTACTGTCAATGTCGCCCCAAATTCAACATATGGTGGACAAGGAACAGGCGAAGGGATAACTATAACACTTATTGATTCATCAGCGTTGTCTTTACAAGTAAAATATTCCACAACAAAACACGAAGAAGGAGAAGAATTATCAATCACCTCAACTTTATAATCTTTTCCACAACGTAATTTCGCACTTCGTCGTTGATCCCATTGAGATAAATATACATATGTTCCATTTGACTTCTTTTTATACCATTTAATGGTTGGAAGCGGTAAGGATGCCATTCTACCACAAATATCTAAACTTGCAATACACTTCTTTCCGACACAACGTGTTGTTACGTCTACAAATAACTCGCAAGTACCTGTTATGCCGACTGCGTCCCATGCTTTGCGGATTGTTTGTGCTGCTTGTGAACAGTCACCATATTGTTCTCTTGCTACCGTTAAGGTGGCTTTTCTTAAGTCTTTAAAATCTCGATGTGGATATAGCAGAGTATCCATATCTTCTAATATTTCGATAAGACTCAAATAAACTATATTTGCTGCTGAATCTATATTAATCCCATCAAAGTTATAAGTATTTCCAACTTCATTAGTATAATTACCATTAGTCCCTTCTGAGATAAGATAAAACCAATAGTTTAAAACTCCTGTATTGTGATGTGCATAAATTCCACGAGCAGTTATAGTATCAGAAATAACCATATCAATAGAGTCAGGATAAGTCCAATTATGCCCTTTATAAAATTTAGGTTGAGCTGCATATTTTTCTATACCTCCAATAACGCAATGTGAATTAGAGTTTTCAGGTGCTTTGAGAGAACGAATCTCTGACATGTTATCATTTCCTATTATCCAATCGTTAGGTGTGAATTTACTTTCTATTGTTATTCCCATGATATCACAGAAACTTTCTTCAATTATTACGTTTTCTTTATAAGTGTATGAATTCGAGAAATTTCCTGAATAATAATCTACACCATGTGCAAATTCATGTCCCATTATATCTAAAGTGACTAAGGGTTTTCCTCCCCCAGAGCCTCTTCCTAAGAAAATAGACCATTGTGATTGTGTCGTATCTCCTACCCAAGAAGATTTAATGTTTCCTGAAGGTAGAGCAACTGTTAGATATTTAATTGAATTAAAACTATGAGTATTTTTAAAATAATCTGTTATAACTTGACTCCCCCAATGTCCTGTGTTAGCAACACAATCATTCTTACCCGAATCATCTAATCCCCAATAAGATGTCGGAGGTCCCGAAAAATCAAATAATTGTCTTTTAGTATTATTTAATGAGTCGTAATACACATATTCACCTGTTAAACAAGTATCCATAAAAAAGCTCTTTGTACCTGCTAATACGGGATTTTGCCATGAATAAGAAGAATTAGGAATAGGGTCAATTGTTGGTAAGTTTGAATTATTCTGATAATATAAAATCCCTTTATTAACATTATATCTATTCCTGTTTATACATAACGCAGGAATTATATGTCCATCATCACAATTATTTTTTGTAGAAGTATTTACAAGAACTTTTCCTGTTATAGCATCTACAATAACTAACCTTTTATCTAATGGTATAAAACTCGTAATGGATACGGAATAAACTAATTTATAGGTTTTATTAATCTTTTCTATACCTAACCCTATTGTAGTTGGCATAGAAGGAGATGTTTTGTACTTTTTCGTAATATACTTTATTGATTCTAAAACAGTTTCTTTTGATTTTATTTGACTCGTGTCTATATCTATAGATAATTTTTGAAAACCACCTCTGAAGACTTTATTATTTTTCACATCAAAACGAGCAAAAAATCCATTTAGAGGGTAACCTTTATGTTTTAACGTATAAAGATACCTATGATAGTTACCAAATGCTTTTCTCTTTTTGTAAGAAACTTTAGCAAGTTGTAACTCATTATGCTCACCAATGTCAAACAAATACCCATAATAATGCACAATACTATCACCTGTAAATCCATGTAAATGCTTTGTTTTATTCGTATCAAAATGTATAATACCATCTCGGTCAACTTGTTGTATAATATCGTCTAATTTAATCGTGTCCTGTTCGGGTATTGTGTCAGTTAGTACGGCGTAAGTGTTGTCGGTTTTTAATTGTGAGGCACAAGTCATGGCTAATACTGCTATCAAAGCAAGGATAAACCAGAGGTTAAATTGTTTCATACTTTTAG
>JBGCFH010000387.1:0-12166 GCA_045106825.1 Saprospiraceae bacterium
AATTTAGATAAACGAAGAACAAAAGAATTAGCCGATTATAAATACGAATTGGAACGTAAATATCAAATCGGTGAAGATGATTATAAAGAACGTAAAAAGCTGTTATTGAGAAACTTAGCCGAACAACAACAGCAAAAAGAAAAAGACTGGACAAAACGTGAAAAAACTTTAGCTGACAACCAAACCGATTTTGAAAAATACAAAACCAAAGTAGATGGATTTGACAAGGAATTGGAAGAAGAGACAAAAAAAGCAAAAGATAAAGCGATCAAAGAAGCATCTCGTAAAGCCAAGGTTGAGATGGAATTATATGAAAAAGAAATTGAAGGAAAACGAGCTATTGCCGAATTACAAATTTCAGAATTTAATGATACTATCGAACGACAAAAAGAACGCATCATTGAATTAAATGCGGAATTGAAAAATGCTTTGGAACAAGTGAAAGCATTGTCGTTGAAGGCTTTGGAGAAGTAAGTTTACCTCATCTCTAACCCTTCTCCTCAAGGAGAAGGGAACGACTACTTGCAAAGTTTAAGTTTGTAATCAAATTTTATCAATTATTTTTCATTATATTAATAACATTCACTTCACTAATTAAGAAGGATTGCGATTTGTCCCTTCTCCTTTAGGAGAAGGTTAGGATGAGGTGAATTCAAACTAAAAAAAACATGGCTAAAGTAACTTTAAAAAATACAAAAAGTGTCATTTTCAAAGCATATCAAGAAGCATTAGCAGAAGCTCAAAAGTTGCAAAATGAAGCATCTTCAATGAGTCGAGCATTGACAAAGTCAAAAACGGCTTATGATAATGCAATGCAACAATTAAATACAGCAAAAAAATCATCTACACGAACCGTTCGTTCGTCGCAACCCAAAGAAATCATCAAAGAAGTCGTGAAAGTCGTGACGAAAGTTGGTGATATGAGTAATCTTGATGGTGTAATCGGTGCATTGAACTCGATTCAAGATAGTATTGGGAAGGCAATTGCTCAATGTGCGAATATGCAAGTCATTGAGGCTGAAAAATTAGCAGAATTGCAAGAGCAAATTGCGGAAAGTCAAAAGCAATTAAAGGATTTATATGATATTGATTTCAACGAACGTACACTACAAGCGATTATTGAAGATTACGAAAAAGCAAAAGAAACATTCACAGAAGCTTTTGAAAAACAACAAGCAACATTTAAGGAAACTTACGAGAATAAAACGAAGTCTTGGGATAAAGAACAGTTGGTTCATGATATTGAAACCTTAGAATTGTGTGAAGCAGATGAAACGGAACAGGAGCGAGAACAAACGGAATATCAATATCAATTGCGTCTGGAACGCAATTTAGAATCTGATACTTATGCTCAAAAACATAAGAAATTGCAAGAAGAGTTGGCAGAAATGAAAGAAGTGAAAGTAGAAGAATTTGCAACTCGTGAAAAAGCAGTGAAAGAACGTGAAACAGAATTTGAAGATTATAAAAAGAAATATGACGAGCTGCCAAAACGCTTAGAAAAAGCAACAAAAGAGGCAGAACATACAGGAAAAGGTATTATTGAGCGTGATGCAAAAATTAAAATGAATTTGTTACGCAAACAGGTTGAAAATGAAACAAAAGCGAATGATTTGAAAGTAAAATCATTGAATGCAATCATTGGAAAACAAGAAGCTCAAATTGATAAATTATCCGCTCAGTTAGAAAATGCGTTGAAACAAGCTCAATCATTGGCTATCAAAGCTATCGAAGGAACGGCTCACGCTGAATCTTTTAATGCCATGAAAGCAATCGCCATGGAACAGGCGAAGAATAATGGAAAATCAAAATAAGATTTTTAATTGAAAATTGAAAATTTCATAACAGATAACGAAACGATGTTTTTAAGGGTTGAAAGTTTTGGCTTTCAACTCTTTTTTAATGCTTATAGACTTTCATGTTT
The DNA here is from genome assembly GCA_045106825.1 of Saprospiraceae bacterium. Classification (GTDB taxonomy): domain Bacteria; phylum Bacteroidota; class Bacteroidia; order Chitinophagales; family Saprospiraceae; genus CAWVWD01. The sequence goes on from JBGCFH010000387.1 coordinate 1,925, forward strand.
CGCTGATATTAAACTTAAAAATGAAAATATTACGTTTTGCCTTGCAAAACAATCATCTCACGCAGATTTCGCAGATTCACGCAGATTTTTCATTAACAAAATTATTTTTTTGGTTGTTTGACAATTTTTGCCAGTAGCGGCCGTCTTTGTTTGAAATTGTTTACAGCCGCTAAAGACAGCCGCTACTCAAAACAATAATTTTTGCTTTTGGCAAAAATTATCAATGAACCATTTTTTCTACCAATTATTAGAAAATCTGCGTGAATCTGCGTGAATCTGCGTGAATCTGCGTGAATCTGCGTGAATCTGCGTGAAAAAAGCATTTTGCGAAGCAAAATTTAGCAATTGTGATTTCTATTTTACGTTTCAGCGAAACGTGAAAGATTACTTTCAGTTCCTTTTTGTTTAAATAACGAGTAATTCTCTAAAAGTTACAAGGAAATAAGCGGAACGACAAGTCGTATAGATAAATAGTAAATTTTAACTAAACAAAATATACATTTTCCTATTATACAATCATTATAATTATTTTGCCAATAAATAAACTATTCTCAAAACGAAGTAAATGTGTCCTTATTTTTGTAAATAAGGATACTAAATTTATACAAAAAAATAATGCAAAACCTATGAGAATTATTATCAAAACTGAAGTTGAACAAGATTATCAAACCGTTTTTGCTCGGTTCGATAAAGATTTATTTTTGGCATTAAAACCTCCTTTTTTGCCATTAACTTTACGTCAATTTGATGGTTCGATGAAAGGCGATGAAGTTAAAATTAGCTTGGGAAAAGGTTTTTTGAGTCAAGATTGGGATGCATTGATTATTGACCAACAAGAAAATAAAGATGAAATTTACTTTATTGATAAAGGTACGAAACTGCCATTTTTTCTAAAAACTTGGCAACACAAACACCGAATTATAAACCTAAAAAGTCAAAATAGTGAAATAATTGATGATATTCAATATACAACACCTTTAGGTAAAATCATGGATATTATCTTTTATCCGATTCTGTATATTCAGTTCTGGATTAGAAAACCAGTCTATAAAAAGTATTTTTCTAAGAATAAATGAATAGGAAAGATATAACATGATAAAATTTTATTATTTGTAGTAAAAGTTGATATACAGTTTACAATAAATGTCAAAAGAGATTTATTTAACAATTTAATTCAGTCAATTACATATTTTTATTTATCTTTATTTTTAGAGATTCGGATATTATACAAATCACTTATTACATGTTGTATAATATCAACACTTAAAAAGGACGAAGATTAGAATATTATTAGAATAAAGATAGAACTTAATTGTAAATGATTGCTACCAACCAAAACCTTCACAGTGCGTTAAAGCAGTATTTTGGATTCGACAAATTTAAAGGAAACCAAGAATCTATTATTAATAGTGTTTTAGGCGGAAGAGATACATTCGTGATTATGCCAACTGGTGGTGGAAAGTCACTTTGTTATCAATTGCCAGCTTTAATGCTTGAAGGAACTGCCATTGTAATATCACCTTTAATCGCTTTGATGAAAAATCAAGTGGATTTAGTAAGAGCATATAGTCAATCTGACGATGTTGCTCATGTTTTAAATTCTTCATTAACAAAGGCACAGATTAGAGAAGTCCGAAGCGATATTGTAAATAAGCGAACTAAATTGCTTTATGTCGCTCCTGAAACCTTAACAAAACAAGAAAATATTGACTTTTTTAGTAATGTTGAGATTTCTTTTATTGCAGTAGATGAAGCTCACTGTATCTCTGAATGGGGACACGATTTCCGTCCAGAATATCGCAGAATCCGAATAATGATTGATGCAATTTCTGACAAAATGCCTGTCATAGCTTTAACAGCAACTGCAACGCCGAAAGTGCGTTCAGACATTGTTAAAAATCTGAACATGGTGAATCAAAACATTTTCATCTCTTCTTTCAACCGTGACAATCTATACTACGAAGTCCGACCAAAAGGAAAGAAAGATGCTGTCATGCGTCAGATTATACAATTTATCAAAAAACATACTGGCAAGTCAGGAATTATCTATGTACAAAGTAGAAAAGGTACAGAAGAAATCGCTAAAATGCTGAATGTTAATGATATAAAAGCTCTCGCTTACCACGCAGGTTTAGACGCAAAAACTCGAAGCAAGGTTCAAGATGACTTCTTGATGGAAAATGTCGATGTCATTGTAGCCACAATTGCTTTCGGAATGGGAATCGACAAACCCGATATTCGTTTTGTGATTCACTACGATATTCCAAAAAGTATCGAAAACTATTATCAAGAAACTGGTCGTGCTGGTCGTGACGGCTTAGAAGGTTACTGTATCGCATTTTATTCTTACAAAGATATTCATCGTTTAGAAAAATTTTTGAGAGATAAACCAGTTGCAGAGCGAGAAATGACAATGCAATTGATGAATGAAATGATTGCCTATTCAGAAACTTCTTCTTGTCGTCGTCGCTTTTTGCTACATTATTTTGGAGAAGAGTATACTTGTTCTCGAAATGGTTTATGTGATAATTGTAAGTTTCCAGCAAAGAAAATATTACAAGTACAAGATGAAATACAGAATGCTTTAAAATCTGTTCAAGTTCTGAATGAAAATCATTTAATCAAAGAAATGGTTGATTTCGTTATTGGTAAAAAGACTAAGGTAATGTCTGATTTTCAATATAACGAAATGGAATTATTTGGTTGTGGAAAAGAACACGACGAGCATTTTTGGAACTCTGTATTTCGACAAGCTTTGTTAAATAACTTATTGTTGAAAGACATTGAAAGCTATGGTTTATTAAAAGTAACAGACAAAGGTCGTGAGTTTATAAAATCTCCTCAATCTTTTGAAATTGCTTTAAATCACGACTTTGAAGCAGAAGCAGCACAAGAAGCAGATGAATATCAGACAAATTCAAATTCTTCTGCACTTGATCCGCTTTTGTTAGAAATGTTGAAAGATTTACGTCGTGAAGTCGCACACAAAAAAGGTATTCCGCCGTTTGTAATTTTTCAAGATCCGTCGTTAGAAGAAATGGCAACTCGCTATCCAACTTCGACCGAAGATATGGCAAATATCACTGGTGTAAGCAAAGGAAAAGCAACTCGTTATGGTCGAAAATTTCGTAAATTAATTGCCGCTTATGTAGAAGAACATGACATCATTCGTCCAGAAGATTTTGTAGTAAAATCAATTGTCAATAAATCAGGTAAAAAAGTAGCGATTATTCAAAGCGTTGACCGCAAAATTCCATTAGAAGATATTGCAACTTCTAATCATTTATCAATGGAAGATTTGTATCACGAAATGTATATGATTGTTTCATCTGGTACAAAATTAAATTTAGATTATTATCTTGCTGATAATGTTGACGAATATTCTGCCGAAGAAATTCAAGATTATTTCAAAGAAGCAGAAAACGACTCTATTGATGATGCTTATCGTGCCTTAAATGATGAAGATATTACAATAGATGAAATTCACTTGATGCGAATTAAATTCTTGTCGGATTATGGGAATTAGACGGTTGACGGACGACTTCGCTGACGAAACGTAATTCTCAAATAAAAAAAGTTGAATTTGACTTATCAAATTCAACTTTTTTATTTTCCGTCAAGCGAGGAACAGACAACCATCAGCGAAGCTGCCGTTCAAAAATGATTTTCAGTAATCTGATTAATAATTTTCATAAAATTCTCATAATCTTCATCGGTTAAACCTTGCCAGCCACTTTCTCTCAATTCCAATATTTTGGGATAACAAGTTTCAACCACTTCGCTGCCCGATTCCGTAAGGAAAATCTTATATCGTCGTCTATCATTTTCAAATCTTTGTCTTTCGACAAATCCTTTCTTTACTAATAAATCAATAATTCGAGAAACCGTCGGAGCATTTTTATAACTTCCTTCCGCCAAATTTGATTGCGATTGACCATTTTGATGATACAATTTTTCAATCAAAACCCATTGTTCGGTTGTAATATCAAATCCTAATTGTCTAAAAGCACTATTATATTTTGAGCGAATCATTTTAATTGCTCTATCAATAGGGAAACCGAAATTTTTACTATTTGCTATTAATATTTTATCCATCTATTTGTAATACAATCAGTTACACAATAAAACTATGATGCAAAATAAATAATTTTTATTTACAAAATCGAACTAAATATTACTTCTTCTGTTAAATATTGCATTATTAATAATTGCCATAGCAACTTTACATAAAAAAGCTGTATTTTTGCAGCTTACTAACAAAAAACAAATTACAATTTGGCTAAATAAATATAATAGTTATAAAAATTCTGTTTGAAAAAACAGTCTAATAGTTCAAATTACATTTCACTAACAAAAAAACATAATGCCAATGTCTAACTTTGAGTTAGTCTTACCAAAATTAGGTGAAAGTATCACCGATGCAACCATTATTACTTGGTTAAAAAACGTCGGTGATACCATCGAAGAAGATGAACCGATTTGCGAAATCGCAACGGATAAAGTAGATTCCGAAGTTCCATCACAAGTAAGTGGAACAATCATCGAAATTTTGTACGAAGCGGACGATGTTGTAGAAGTCGGAAAAGTTATTGCTATTATTGCAATAGAAGGCAGTGAACAGTCGGCAGTTAGCAGTTCTCAATCGCCAGTCAGCAGTGAACAGTCGGCAGTCGAACAACCAGTAACCAGTAACCAAGACAAAGAAACGAATATCCAGCTTCGTCCAAGTGTTTCTAATAGATTCTATTCGCCTTTAGCACGTTCTATTGCAGAACAAGAAAATATTAGTGCGACAGAATTGGAAAATATCAACGGAACTGGTGAAAACAACAGAGTTAAAAAAAGCGATATTTTAGCTTACTTAAAAGCACGAACACAAGAAACGACGATACAGAAGACAAAAACTGTACAAAAAACAGTTAATCCCAAAAAGGTTCAACAACCAATCACTAATCACCAATCACCAATCACCAACAGTAACGTCGAAATTATCCAAATGGATAGAATGCGAAAGATGATTGCTAAACACATGGTGGATTCTAAACGCATTTCGCCACACGTTACGTCATTTGTGGAAGTCGATATGACAAATGTGGTGAATTGGAGAAACAAAAACAAAAAAGCATTCTTAGCGAAATACGGAACAAAAATCACGTTTACACCAATATTCGTAGAAGCCGTGACGAAAGCCATCAAAGACTTTCCAGCAATCAATGCTTCGGTTGATGGCGACAATGTAATTATCAAAAAAGATATTAATATCGGAATTGCTGCGGCTTTGCCAAGTGGCAATTTGATTGTTCCAGTTATTAAAAATGCCGATTATTTAAACTTACAAGGCATTGCAAAACAAACGAACAACTTAGTCGATAAAGCAAGAAATAACAAACTAAAACCTGACGATATTTCAGGCGGAACTTACACGATTTCTAATGTCGGAACATTCGGCAACATTATGGGAACACCAATTATCAATCAGCCACAAGTTGCGATTTTAGCAACTGGCGTAATTCAGAAAAAACCTGCCGTTGTCGAAACAGAATATGGCGATGTTATTGCGATTCGTCACAAAATGTTTTTGTCACATTCGTACGATCATCGAGTTGTTGACGGCTTTTTAGGCGGTTCATTTTTGAGAAGAGTTGCCGATTATTTGGAAGCGTTTGATGTGAATAGAGCTTTGTAATAACAAAAACTATACACGCACAAATCTAAAAAACCAAACAAGATTCCGTCATACTGAACTTGTTTCAGTATCTCCCAAACATTAGAGAACAAAATTTATAGAAGTTCATAGTTAAAAATTGTAATTCTATTAAGATTGAGTTTTAAAAGCTCAGGAGATACTGAAACGAGTTCAGTATGACGGAAAGAGTTTAGTTTTTTCAGATTGCGGGAATAGACTAAAGTGAAATAAAATACAAAAACCATGACTACCATTCAACCAACGATAAATACGGATTTGTTATTAAAAGCTTTTCGCTTAATGTGTGAAGCGAAAACGATGACAGAAGTTTATGAAGCGAATATGAAAGTCGTTTCAAAATACGTTCATGCAACTTCACGAGGTCACGAAGCGATACAGATTGCAACAGGTTTGCAGTTGTTGCCACAAGATTTTGCGTTTCCGTACTATCGTGATGATGCAATGTTGTTATCTATCGGAATGCAACCGTTTGATTTGATGTTGCAAGTTTTGGCAAAGCGAAATGATCCGTTTTCTGGTGGTCGAACGTATTATTCGCATCCAAGTCTAAAAGATGAAGACAAACCCAAAATTCCACATCAATCGTCTGCAACTGGAATGCAAGCAATTCCTGCAACTGGTGCTGCGATGGGTTTTCAGTATAAAGAACAAGTTGGTTTAGCTGAGAATTTTGATGGCGAGAATCCTGTGGTTTTATGTTCGTTAGGCGATGCTTGTATCACCGAAGGCGAAGTTGCGGAAGCGTTCCAAATGGCTGCGTTGAAGCAATTGCCAATTTTGTATTTGGTGCAAGATAACGAATGGGATATTTCGGCTCATGCTTCGGAGATTCGAGCTCAAGATGCAACTGGTTACGCTCAAGGTTTTCATGGAATTGAGGTCAAAACAATCAACGGTTCGGATTTTATCGAATGTTATGAAACGATTCAAGAAGTTTTACAAATTATCCGTGAAGAACGTCGTCCGTTTATGGTTCATGCAAAAGTGCCTTTGTTAAATCATCATACTTCTGGTGTTCGTATGGAATGGTATCGTGATGATTTGGAAGAACAGCGTTTGCGTGATCCTTATCCATTTTTAAAAAATCAATTGTTAGAAAATGGTATTTCGTTAGAAAATATAGAAACGATTGAAGCCGAAACCTTAACGAAAATCGAGCAGCATTTGCACGATGCTTTAGCAGAAGAAGACCCAAAACCCGAAGACTTATTCACACACGATTTTGCTCCAACTCCGATTATCGAAGAACAAGGCAATCGTTCGCCGAAAGGCAATGAAGAAAAAGTCATGGTCGATTGTGCGTTATTGGCGGTTGAGGAAATTATGCGAGAACATAAAGAATCGTTGCTATACGGACAAGATGTTGGCGGACGTTTAGGTGGCGTTTTCCGTGAAGCAGCAACTTTAGCTCAAAAGTTTGGTGATGAGCGAGTGTTCAACACACCGATTCAAGAAGCATTTATCATTGGCTCAACGGTTGGAATGTCGGCAGTTGGCTTAAAGCCAATTGTAGAAGTACAATTTGCCGATTATATTTGGCCGGGATTAAATCAATTATTTACAGAAGTGAGCAGAAGTTGTTATCTGAGTAACGGAAAATATCCTGTGAGTATGATTTTACGAGTTCCTATTGGAGCTTATGGAAGCGGTGGACCTTATCATTCTTCGAGTGTCGAATCTATAGTTTCTAATATTCGAGGTATCAAAATCGCTTATCCGAGTAACGCAGCCGATATGAAAGGTTTGATGAAAGCAGCTTATTATGATCCAAATCCTGTCGTGATTTTTGAGCATAAAGGTTTGTATTGGTCAAAAGTTCCTGGCACGAAAGCGGCAAGAGGAATCGAACCGAGTGACGATTATATTTTGCCTTTCGGCAAAGCAAATTCTGTGCTTCAAGCAAATAATGAGCAAATCGAAAAAGGCGAATCTTTAGCCATTATAACGTACGGAATGGGCGTTCATTGGGCGTTAAATGCAGCGAAAAAATTCGATGGACAAATAGAAATTATTGATTTGAGAACGCTTTATCCGTTAGATACGGAAACAGTTTTTGAAACGGTCAAACGTCATAATAAGTGTTTAGTGATTACGGAAGAACCAGTAGATAATACGTTTGCGAGAAGTTTGAGCAGTCGGATTCAAGAGGAATGTTTCCGATATTTAGATGCTCCAGTTATTACGCTTGGTTCTGAAAATATGCCTGCGATTCCATTAAATTCGACATTGGAACAGACGATGTTGCCAAATGCGGAGAAGGTTGGGGAAAAGATTGATTGGTTATTGAAGTATTAACGGGATTGCAGGATTGGAACACCGAAAACGCCGATTTCACCGAAATTCACCGATTTTATTTTATACTTCACCAACCAAAAACCCAGAAAAAACCCCGTCATTCCCACGAAAGTGGGAATCTCCCAAGTTGTTAAGAACAAAGTCTGAATAAACTAAATATGAACCTTAACATCCAATGAAAGTCAGGTTTCCTTTCACCATCAAACCAACATTCCACAATATAAAATATTAAATTTTCAAAATGTTGGTTTGATGGTGAATTGTTAGTTTGGTATTTTTTGAGCGTTTGGTATTTCTTTTTGTGCTTTTTTGGACTTTGTGGTTGTTTGTCTGGGAGATTCCCAATCAAGTTGGGAATGACGAAATATTATTAAGTTTTTCGATGGTAAAGTAAATTAACAACCAGCTTTTCCTTTCAATAAATTCGGAATTGCTTCCGCTTTTGGATAAGGTTTTCCAACGCCATCTGTCACTGTTTTATTTGGAATTTCATTGATTTTTGGTTTTTCTTCCCAACTTTTAATTAAGTATTTTTTACTTAATTTTCGAATTACTTTTCCGTCTTCGAGATAGTAACGAATTTCCTCAATATCATCAACCGTATTTTCACCCGAATCGTCTGTTCCATCTTCACCTCCAAAATACCAAGCTCCTTCTTCCACAAAAACAAAATAAGGTTTAGCGTTTTTAAAATAAATCTTTTGAATATTCCAAGCGTGTTCTCCTCCGATGGAATATTCTAATAGTTCGATTTCGTCACCATTAAAGTAGCGAGTCAATGTTCCGCCTCCATGATCTTCTTCGCACTCGAATTCTTTGCTGATTTTTTTCAATGTTCCATTGTCTAATTTCTCCATTGTTGCAGCATAATCAGCTCGAATTTGTTCAATTCTATCAATGGCTTCGTCGCCATTATCGGCTTCGTCCGTTAGCGTTTTTGGTGCTGGTTGTGGCTGATGTTCTACTGTTTTTTCTTCTGTTACTTGTTGGTTTTCAGTTGTTTGCTCACCATTATCTGGTGTTTCTTGGCAAGCAAAAAAGCTTAATACTATAACTAAGTAGCATACATACTTGAAATAATTTTTCATGATTTTCCATTTGATTTTTGAATAATAATTATATTGCAATATAGAATTTATTTTTGGGGAATTTCGTAGCGTGACAAAGGCAATGACACTTGTCCCGAAATCTCGGTGATTTGCCCTACATTTCGGTAAAATAATTAACAGTTAACACTTCATAATTAACACTTAAAAAAAATGTCCAACTTAGCACTCGAACTCATCGCAAAAGAAAAAATAGAAAAAACAGGAAGATTAGATTTAGGAAACTGTGGCTTGACGGAATTGCCTGAGGAATTGTTTGAATTGGTTTGGTTAGAAGAATTATACCTGAATTTTGATAAATACGATTGGGAAAATCGAAAATGGATAAAATCAAAAAACCAAGGTTCAAAAAACCAAATCAGTCATATTCCTACCAACTTTCCTAAGTTAGAAAATTTAAAAGAATTACAAATACACGAACAACCTATTTTAGATTTTTCAATATTAAACAATTGTAAAAACTTAGTTCGATTAAATTTATATGATTCAAAAACCACGGATTTTTCCTTTTTAAGCGGTTTGACACAATTGCAATCTTTGTATTTGAGTTCTAATCAAATCACGGATATTTCCTTTTTAAGCGGTTTGACACAATTGCAATCTTTGGTTTTGAGTTCTAATCAAATCACGGATATTTCCTTTTTAAGCGGTTTGACACAATTGCAAACTTTGGATTTGAGTTCTAATCAAATCACGGATATTTCGGACTTATTGCCTTTGATTAAGTTAGGAAAAATGCAATTGAGTTTAGAAGAATATGATTGGAAAGGTAAAATAAACTTACATAACAATCCGATAGAAAATCCACCGCTTGCAATTGTAAAAGAAGGTAACGAAGCCGTAATCAACTATTTCAAACAAAAAGAAAAACAAGGTACTTTCCCATTATTAGAAGCCAAACTACTCATCGTTGGCGAAGCAGGTTCTGGAAAATCGTCTTTGATGAAAAAGTTGGTTGATAATACTTATGTGATTCCGAAAGATGGCGACAAAGCGATGAAAAGTACGGTTGGAATTAAGATACATGAAGGTTGGACTTTTCCGTATTATAAAGATAATTCTATTGATTTTATAACGAACTTGTGGGATTTTGGTGGTCAAGAAGTGCAGTATATGACGCATCAGTTTTTTATG
>JBGCFH010000388.1:0-20605 GCA_045106825.1 Saprospiraceae bacterium
ACTCTTTTGAGTTCTTCTTCTGTACTAATAATTGCCGCTCCAGGTCGTGACGACATTCCGCCAATATCAATAATATCAGCACCTTGTGCCAACATTTTTTCTACTTGAAACAAAGCATGATCAAGAGCATTATACTTTCCACCATCATAAAAAGAATCTGGTGTTACATTCAAAATTCCCATGATTTTGGGTTGCGATAAGTCTAAAAGTTGACCTTTGCAATTGATTAAATTATTCATTGAAGATTTCTATTGTATTGCTAAACGTTCGTTTTTTACTATTTTCATGAGTTTTAAATGAATTTTAAACGTTTCTCTGAAATCATTTAAATTTCTTGCAGTGTTTTCTAAAACAACTAAAGTCAATTGACTTTCTGGATAGAAATAAGACGCAGAAACAAAACCTGGTGCATATCCTAAAGCACCGATTTCAATAGTACTTTCTCCTTCTTGAAAAAGTAATCCATAACCATATTCTATAGTTTCAAAAATTGGATGATTTCGAGTCACATATCTCGTTTTCATCAATTCTAATGTTTCTTGTTTTAATAATTGATATGAATAAAGTAGATAATTCCATTGAATCAAATCTTCTGCATTAGATATAAATGAACCAGCGGCAGGATAGTTGTACAAACTATGAGGAGAATACGCTAAATTTTCATTTTCTTCTACATATCCTTTTACAAGATTTTTATATCCGTCACTTTTGGGATGAAAAGTATTATTCAAACCATATAATTTAAATAACGCTGTTGAATTTTCTTCAAAGGATTTATTAGTAATGGATTCAAGAATTTGTGCCAATAATTCATAACCTAATTGAGAATATTGAAACTGGCTTCCTTGCTTAAACTCTAAAGGTTGATCCAATGCTACAATTCCATGAGTATGTGTGAGTAATTGATGAATATTGATGTCTTTTACCCAAGGTTGTTTAATATCCTTTAAATATTTACTAATTGTGTCTTCAAGTCGAATTTTTCCTTTTTCATATGCTTGAAGTATCAAAACTGCTGTAATTTGTTTACTAATAGAACCAATTACAAACTGATTATCAATTTTGATATTTTTCTTATTTTCAAAATCAGAAAATCCAAGAGCATTAGAATAGATTATTGAAGTATCTTTTGCGACGGCAATCACGCCATTAAAATTTGTATTTGATATTAAACTATCAATTTTTGAATTTAAATCATGATATTTTGATTGGTAAGCTTCTTTATGATTGCATGAATAACAAATCATCAATATTAAAACGCCTATAATCAGTCGCATTTTTTGGCTTTTATTTTCTAATAATATTTAATAAAATAGTTTATGAAACCAATTGATTAAATTATTCATTTCTCAAACAAACAATCAATCAAACATCATTCTTAATAATTTTTTCCACTTTCTTTTTAGCCGCTTCACTGGCTAACTTTTCACGACGTTTGCGTTTTTGATCAGCATTTGATTCATAAATGACGTATTGTTCGTATTTCACAGCATCTTTATCTATCCAAATATCTTTACCAATATTGCATAATACAATGAGTTCTTTATACAATTGATTACCTAAATCAGTGCGTTTTTCAACTAAAATATCTCGGTCACTGACTTTATCCTTTTGAATATGAATGGCGTTTTCGAAATCAGTAACAGAAGCGGTTACCTTATCTAAAACAGCTTCAGTCAAACCAACATCACTTAAAAAGGGTAGGAGTTGTGTCCCAACCCGAACGACTCGACGACCACAAAACAATAATTGTGGGTCAGACATATCGCCCATTTTGCGAGTTCCAAACCTACGATAACGCCCAGATTTGTTATGATACTTCATCGCTACACGAGTCATCACGCTACGAATCGAAATCTTCAATTGATTCATCGTTTCTGCTTTCTTTTCCGTCATTTGCATCTGAATACCTAATAACTCATCATCATCAGGTAATTCTGCGAATTTTTCACAAGCTGCTTCAAATTTCGCTAATCTGTCTGCGTCATAGCTATAGGTTTCAAAGTTAGTTATATCTCGTTTGGCTAAATTAATATGCTCTATACATTGTATGTATAATTCTGAATCAGGATAATTATACATTCTATTACTTGCCTGTTTTTTCATTTTTGATGATTATTGATTGTTTATTAGTGACTGATTGAATCACAAAATTTTACAATCTTGTCTTAAAAAAAAGTTATTTTTTTATAAAAATGGATAATACTATTTGTTTACAATATTAAATTATTTTGGTTTAATAATCAAATATATTTATCATTTTATAAAAAATTATACTCATTTAGTTAATTCTTGCTTTTATTTGTTTTAATAATTTAGACCAGACAAACACATAAAAACTACTTTAAGCACTTAAACTACATAACTACTAAAACTAAAATATTACCTTTACGACAATTATATATATTTAAAATAAAGTCATGTTATATCAAGGGGAATTTGAGATTGTAGTGAAAACATTTTTAGGAGTTGAAGATGTTTTGATGGAAGAGTTAGAAGAGTTAGGAGCAAAAGATATTAAGAAGCTAAAACGTGCAGTTTCGTGTGTTGGAGATAAACGGTTAGTTTATAAAATAAACTTAATGGCACGTTCTGCTTTGCGCGTTTTGATTCCGATTTCTACTTTTGAAGCAAAGAAGGAAACGGCTTTATATTATCATATAAAGCAAATTGACTGGTCAAAATATATGGATGTGAATGAAACTTTGGCAGTGACGAGTTCTGTTCATTCTAAATACTTTACACATTCTCAATATGTTGCATTAAAAACAAAAGATGCAATTGTCGATCAGTTTAGAGAGAATACCTACAAACGCCCGAATGTGAATACGATTTCGCCACATTTAGCGATTAATATCCATATTTATGAAGAGAATGTTACGGTTTCAATTGACACATCAGGACAATCTTTGCACAAGAGAGGTTACCGAAAAGAATCATTTGTTGCACCAATCAACGAAGCATTAGCAGCGAGTTTGATTCTAATGACAGGTTGGAAAGGGGATTCAACCTTTATTGATCCAATGTGTGGTTCGGGAACAATTTTGGCGGAAGCCGCAATGATAGCAACAAATACACCGCCACAACTTCACCGTGATTATTTTGCATTCAAAAAAGGGAAACTTTTCGATAAGCAATTGTGGGACGAAATCATTGAAGAAGCAATGAACAACATTAAAGAGCCAACATGTAAAATTTGGGGATTTGATAAGTCATTCCAGTCGATTCGTATCGCAGAACGCAATTTAGATTATGCCAAAATGCGGGAGTTTATTCAGTTCAAACGGAAGGCTTTTGATAAAAATGCTGCACCGGATCACGAAGGTGTTTTAGTAACAAATCCGCCTTATGGTGAACGTATCGAAACGTCAGAAGATATTGTTGAATTTTATCAAATGATTGGTTCGACTTTGAAACATAACTTTCATGGTTATACTGCGTGGATTATTAGTTCTAACTTTGAGGCGATGAAATTAATCGGTTTACGACCTTCAAGAAAATATACTTTATATAATGCTGCATTGCAATGTAAGTATCATAAGTATGAATTGTATGCAGGAAGTAAGAAAGCGAATAAACAGTAAAAATAATTTATAGTCGTAAAGAATTGCCGCCGAACAAGGCAATTAGTTTTAATCCGTCTGTCTCGAAATTTTGAGGTTTAGACGTAGAACTTTTTGAATCTTTTCAATTTGTGATACGTTTCCCTTTATTTCAGGCACTCACAATGTATAAAGTATAAAGTAAGAAGTATTTTTGTCATCGAAGATATTTATACTTTATACTTTATACTTCATACTAACAAAGGTGTACTTATTTTTTGATACAGAAACAGCGGGCTTACCTCGCAACTGGAAAGCGTCGCATTTAAAATATGATAATTGGCCTCGATTAGTACAAATCGCTTGGATTCAGTATGACAATGAGGGAAATGAGGTAGATAGTCAAGATTTTATTATCCGACCCGATGGATTTAAGATTCCATTTAGAACATCTCAAATTCATGGAATTACAACCGCCAGAGCAATGAAAGAAGGTGTTGATTTAGTTCCTGTATTGGAGCATTTTAACCGAAAAATTAGCGAAAGCGAAAACATTCTTGCTCATAATATAAGTTTTGATGAACGAGTAATGGGAGCGGAGTTTGTACGAAATGGAATTGATACAGAACTATTTGATAAAAAACGAATTTGTACAATGAAAGAAACTACAACTTTTTGTCAAATCCCAGGAAGTTTTGGTTTCAAGTGGCCTTCGTTAGCGGAGTTGCATTATGCTGTTTTTGAAAGAGATTTTGTCGATGCTCACAATGCAAAAGCGGATACTGAAGCAACAGCAAACTGCTATTGGGAGTTAAAAAGAAGGGGATTCTTTTAATAATGTTTAGATGTTCAAACGTTTAAGTGTTCAAATATTGTGAAAACACTTGAATATTTGAGTACTTAAACGATTAAACATTTTTTAATGAAAAAACTCATTTATTATTCAATTTTTGCGTTTTGTGTTGTTGTATTTATTGGCTGTTCTGCGAATGTTGCAGAGTTAAAAAAAGAAGCTAAAATTGCGATGAAGTCAAAGGATTACGAACAAGCGGAAAAACTCTATGGTCGCTTGATGAACGCAGAAAAGAAAAAGCCAATTCACTGTTATTATAGAGGAAATGCAAGGTTAGAACTAAAAGAATACGAAGGTGCAATTGAGGATTACACTAAAGGGATTAGTTTAGGGAATGATCTTGATTCTTTTTATGTACAACGAGGAAAGGCGTATTACGCTTTAAAAGATTATGAAAAGGCGGAAAAAGATTTTAATAAAGCCTTGCAAATCAACGATAATGTCGGTACAGCAACATTGGCGTATAGTGGTCGAGCGTTGATTCATTACGAAAAAATGGAATTTAAACATGCTGTGTTTAATTATAATGCAGCGATAAGAGTGGATGCTAAAAATCATATTGCATATAGTGGTCGTGGAATGTCGAAAATGAAAATGGGTTATTATGATGCTGCAATCATGGATTTTGAATTGGCGATAGCTTTTACGAACAAAAATGCTTATGCTTATAATGGTCGAGCAAGATGTTATCACAAGTTAGCAGAATATGACGAAGCGATTCAAGATTATCGTAAAGCTATAAAATACGATCCGACTAATTCTCGATATGCCTATAATCGTGGTATTACTTATCAAAGTTTAAAAAAGCATGAAGAGGCTGTAAAAGACTTTGAAAAGGCTATTGATTTAGATGATAAAAATATTCAAGCTTGGGTAGAATTAGGTAATTCTTTGGCAGATTTGAAACGTTTTGATTCTGCAATGAAAGCATTTGATGGTGCAATGAAAATCTCAAAAAAATACCCTTATACACATTACTCCAAAGGAACGACTTACTTTAAATGGGGAAAGCCAAGTGCGGCAATTACGGAATTTGATAATTGTATCAAAATGTATCCTGAATATGCTTATGCATTCTTCTATAAAGCAGAAGCAAATTATCAATTAGGCAATAACAGTGCAGCTTGTCGTGATTGGGGAACAGCTTACGAATATGGTGTGGAAGAAGCTTCGATTAATTTAGTTTCGTATTGTCAGTAGGTTATTAATTTTGAAATTCGTTGTTGCGAGTTACGAGTTTGACAGCCAGTCTCGAAATCTCGGGGAACTAACGACAGGTTTTTAAAAGTATAAAATTGGAATTTTGTATTGGCTTTGTCAGGTTAGCAATGATGTGATGTTTGACTTATTTTTTACTTTGAAACAGCAAAATCAATTTTAGCTCGTTTAATAAATATTGAAAACAAACTAAACTATTCTAAATGTAAAATATCTACTGATTTTTTAACATTTAAAATTAAATTATGACTCAAGTTAAAAATAAGGTATTAATTGCCTTAATGTTATTGTGTTCGGTAGCCGCTTTTTCACAAACTGAAATTAGTGAAAAGAAATCAAAGTATGGGATTTATATGGGTGTAAATCACTCTAATTTAGCAATCAAAGAAATGCCAACAAATGCTACTACTTCAACAGATTTTGGTTTTCAATTAGGAATTTTAGCAGATTTTAGTATTAAAGATTGGTTGTCATTTTCACCAAAAGCAGAACTTTCATTTAATACCGCTAATGTTGATATTGATTATGGTATTGGGTTTACATCTTACGAAATCATGCCTGTAAATGTTGGTTTAATGACACATTTCAAACTTAAAGTTCCAAATAATAATTTTGAACCTTATTTCTTGTTTGGGCCTCATTATCGTTTGTCCTTAACCGAAAAAACGACTACATCAGCAGAGTTTCCGACATATTCAGCGTTATCATTTGATATTGGAATTGGAACAGAAAAAATATTTAAGCACTTTGCTTTTGCACCTGAATTACGTTATTCTCATGGCTTAGGCGATGTCAATGGAAATCCAACGCTACAAAGCATAAAGTATCATAATATTTCGCTGATATTCAACTTTTTGGGATAAAAATTAAATATTAGTTTTTAAGTATTAAATATTAATCCGTGTTGGTTTTATGACTGACACGGATTTTTATTTTTAGGAATGTATCTTTGCAAATATTTTAATAACGAATCACTCAAAATACAAGTTAATATATGACGAAGTTACCTATCATGGAACAGTTTTATACCATTCAAGGTGAAGGTGCACATCAAGGTAAAGCAGCTTATTTTATTCGTACTGGCGGTTGTGATGTTGGTTGTGTTTGGTGTGATGTGAAGGAATCTTGGAACGCTGATTTGCATCCAAAATTAGAGATTGATTCTATTGTTGCGGAAGCAGCAAAGTATCCTGGACGATTGGCGGTCGTGACAGGTGGAGAGCCATTAATGCATGATTGTACGACTTTAACTAATAAGTTACACAAAGCTGGTTTTCAGACACATATAGAAACTTCTGGTGCTTATCCTTTGAGTGGAAATTGGGATTGGATAACGTTTTCACCAAAAAAGTTTAAGTTTCCTGTAGAAGGTTTTGGAGCGAAGGCTAATGAACTTAAAGTGGTTGTTTTTAATAAACATGACTTCAAGTGGGCAGAATTATATGCGGAGCAAGTTGGTGATAATTGTTTGTTATACTTACAACCTGAATGGGGAAAAGAAGATACAAATTTACCTATGATTATTGATTATGTGAAAGAAAATCCGAAATGGCGAATTTCATTGCAAGTGCATAAATACATGAATGTACCGTAACGTACTTCCGAAGCTCCGACTTGGAGAAAATAACTTATCTATTTTTTGTAATCATTCCGAAGCTGGAGCTTCGAAGATACATTTTATTATGACGCTTCAAGAAGTTATCAACGAATTACAGCTTATTGCTGATCCTGAAAAGGTGTTATTTAAGCATCAAAAGTTTGGTGTAATTGCTAATAATTCAATTGGTGTGTATCATCGAGATTTAAAGGTTTTAGCAAAAATAATTGGTAAAAACAATGATTTAGCATTGAAATTATTTGATTCTAATATTTATGAATGTCGTTTGTTGTGTTCTAAGATTTTTAATCCAAAAAATGTAACGAATGAATTGATGGAAAAATGGGTTGTAACATTTGAAAATTGGGAAATTACAGACTCATTCTGTATGGGTTTATTTAAGTATTCAGACTTAGCAATGGATAAAATTTTGGAATGGACACAACGAGAAGAAGAGTTTCAAAAACGATCGGGATTTGTGATTATGGCGGCTTACGGTTTTGCTCGAAAAAAGGACTCAAACGAAGTATTCGAATCTTTTTTTCCAATTATAAAACGAGAAATAAATGATGATAGAATTTATGTGAAAAAGGCTGTAAATTGGGCATTACGAAGTATAGGAAAACGAAATGTTGATTTGAAAAATAAAGCAATTGAAACTGCTTACGAAATCTTAAAAACATCTTCAAAATCTGCTCAATGGATTGCGAAAGATGCACTCAAAGAATTACAAAGTGATAAGGTGAACATTCAAGATTATCCGAGAAAAATTTATCGTCCTTGATTAGTTATTAATTATAATTTACTAAAATATTACTTCATGACTTACTTAAACAAATTAAATATTATAATCAATCTGTTACGTACTCAAATTATTTCAACAATCTAACTCATTAAATTGACTTTAACCTTATTCTGAAAATTAAACTGGTGAGAATAGAATTACTAATTAGGTACAAGTATCTGATAATCAAATTATTATGTGGTGTGATTTAGATTTATAATCAAAGGATGTTTTAAATAAGTACCTTAAAAATTCTTAATCATCATTAAAGTTTTAGTATTTTCACAGCATTTTTAGAATAGATCCTTAAACAAAATTTTATGAAACTTACATATACAGGTCATGGTGGATTTATTATTGAGGTCAGTGGCAAAATTTTAGTGATTGATCCATTTATTACACCAAACAAATTAGCAAAAGATAAAATCAATATTGAAGATATAAAAGCAGATTATGTTCTATTAACTCATGGACATAACGATCATGTTGCAGATGCAGAAAAAATTGCAAGAGCTAACAACGCACCAATTATTTCAAATTATGAAATCGTAAGTTGGTATGAAGGAAAAGGCTTAAAAGGGCATCCGATGAATCATGGTGGAAAGTGGCAGTTTGATTTTGGTACAGTAAACTATGTCAATGCAGTACATTCAAGTGTTTTGCCTGATGGAACTTATGGAGGCAATCCTGGTGGATTTGTGATTACGACTGAAGAAGGTACTTTTTATTTTGCAGGTGATACTGCTTTAACTTGGGATATGAAACTGATTCCAATGTTATATCCAAAGTTAGATTTTGCGATTTTGCCAATCGGTGATAATTTTACGATGAGCTACGAACATGCTGTAATAGCAAGTGATTTTATCGAATGTAATAATATTATAGGTTGTCATTATGATACTTTTGGCTTTATCAAAATCAATCATGAAGCTGCTCGACAAGCATTTATTACAAAAGAAAAAGAATTAACGCTACCAGAAATTGGCGTTTCATTTGAAAAATAAAATTAATGCTGGATTCTGGTGATTGACAACCAGTGACCAGTAATTAGTAACCAGTATAACATGGGAAAAATAATTGCAATCGCTAACCAAAAAGGTGGCGTTGGAAAAACAACAACTGCTATTAATTTAGCTGCAAGTCTTGGAATATTAGAACGAAAGGTTCTCTTAATTGATGCTGATCCACAAGCGAATTCTACTTCTGGAATCGGTGTCAATATTAATACCGTAGAACATAGTATTTATGATATTTTGGTAAACGAAATGGCCGCAAAAGATACTATTGTAGAAACAGATACACCAAATTTATCTTTAATTCCATCACATATCGACTTAGTTGGTGCAGAGGTAGAATTGATTAATAAATGGCGTAGAGAGTATATTTTAGATGATGCTTTGGAAAACATAAAAGATGATTATGATTATATTTTCATTGATTGTCCACCTTCTTTGGGTTTAATTACGGTTAACGCTTTGACGGGTTGTGATGCTGTTATTATCCCTGTACAATGTGAGTTTTTCGCATTAGAAGGTGTTGTCAAATTGCATAAGACAATTACTTCCGTCAAAAAACACTTAAATCCTAAACTGGAACTTGAAGGTGTTTTATTGTCTATGTTTGATGGTCGGTTGAGATTAGCAAACGAGGTTGCAGACGGTGTTCGTACATCATTTGGAGAGAAAGTTTTCAAAACAATCATTCATAGAAATACAAGAGTTGGTGAAGCGCCAGGTTTAGGGAAACCTGTTGCTTTATATGATGCAAGTTGCAAAGGTGCAGTAAACTTTTTTAACTTAGCAAAAGAAGTATTAGAGAATAATAAATAAATTATGAATGATAAATTACTATACATTCATCATTCATAGTTTATAATTCATAATTCAATAAATGGCTAAAAGGAAACAAATCGGTAGAGGTGTTGCCTCGATTTTGGGAAATATAAATCTGGATACAGAGGAAAAACAAGAAAAAGAGAAGGTCGTCAAAACTTTGGCGAGTACGGTTGCAATGCTTCCGATTAATCAAATTGAAGCCTATAGAGATCAACCTCGTAAAGAATTTGAAGAAACGGCATTGTCTGAATTGTCAGAAAGTATTAAAGTTCATGGCTTGATTCAACCGATTACGGTACGTCGAGTCGGTCATAAGCATTATCAACTTATTTCTGGCGAGCGTCGTTTACGTGCTTCTAAGTTGGCAAAACTTAAGCAAATTCCTGCTTACGTTCGTGTAGCAAATGATCAAGAAATGCTTGAAATGGCATTGGTTGAGAATATTCAACGAGAAGATTTAAATCCTATTGAGGTTGCTACGACTTATGAACGATTGATGGAAGAATGTAATTTGACACACAAACTTTTGGCTCAACGTGTAGGAAAAACTCGTAGTTCGGTAACGAATTATTTACGTTTGCTAAAATTACCGCCACAAATCAAAACTGGCTTACAAGAACAAACTTTATCAATGGGTCATGCTCGTACTTTGGCAGGTATTACAGAAAATTCCCCGTTGCAAATAATGTTATTTCATACGATAACAAAAGAAGGAATGTCTGTTCGTCAAGTTGAAAAAATTACCAAAAGTTTAGGAAAATTACCTCCTTCAATTTTGGCAAGTTTAACTGCAAAAAAAATAGAATTAGGTCATGCGATTGTTTTAGCGGAATTAAATGATCCTGCGTTACAATTATCATTGCATAGAGAAATACTTGAAAAAGGATTAAGCGTTGAGCAAGTTGAAGCGTTTGTAAATCGTCAAAAACAGAAAGCGGAAAATAAAAATCAACCAAAATCACCGAAAAGTTCAAAATTATCTTTTGAGTATCAAAAAATGCAAGATTCATTAAGTCATCACTTTCAGACAAAAGTCGCTATCAAAAGAGGTGATAAAGGAAAAGGACAAATTGTACTTAATTTTACTTCTGATGAAGATTTTAATCGTTTGTTAGAATTGATTGAAGGAGAATAATTTAATTAAAAATTTTTTACTTTGAAAAAGCTCACTATGCAACACCTACATAGTGAGCTTTTATTTTCTATGATTTCCGTATTATACAGGATTATGTTTATCCTGTCAAAAAATACATTTCGACAAGTCGAAATTAGTTATTTTTGATGCAATTTATTCTTATAAGAAAACCGTTTATTCTGTATCTTTGCGTCTTTTGATTAGAATAAAATAAACTCAAATATAATATGACAAATCAAAATAAATCAGCATTGTTAGCATTAGAAAATGACTTGAAAAAGTATCGACCCATGTTCAAAAATGCAACGGATGCGATTATGGAACAAGATGTATCAAATTATCCAATTTTTGTAGCACATCATGACAATCCTATATTAGGAATTGTTCTATTAGATAATGGACAATCAAAAACAAATTGGTCTTTTACAGCTTCGACATTAGAAGAGTTTGCCGCAAAACAAATCATTGAAATGTCAAAAGTTGAAGATTTTAAACAAATTTATAAAAATCCAAAGCAGTTTATTTGTGTTTTTATTTTAGATGAGGTTTTGGGACAATTCATATTTTATCCTATGCAAAATAACTAATAATGGTTTGTTATTTATATTGCTAATATATTGATAATTTTTATCACATAATTAAATTTCCCTCATGATTTGATAAAGAAATCATGAAGACTTTTTTATCTTCTTTCAAACATTCTATTGGTCATTATCCAAAACTACTTTTATAAAATATTCATATCGTTAAAAATGGTTTATTTTTTGTTCTAACAAAGTGTAATAAAGAGAATTACCTTAATTTAAATAAAATAGCGATTGAATAATCTAACTACATATCCACAAATGAGGCATAATCGGCTGGCACAATACGAATCATTCTCAAAAATTCTTTTGATAGAAGATAATCCTGGTGATGCTCGATTAGTGGAGATTTTACTGGAAGAATCTGATTTTTACGAGTGTGAAATAATCAATAAAACAACATTAGGAGCAGGAATTGAGGCTTTGGAACAAGATGATTTTGCCGCTGTTTTGTTGGATTTAACATTACCAGACAGTAAAGGTTTTGAGACTTTAGAACAGTTGATTGAAGCAAAACCTGATGTGAATGTTATTGTCATGACTGGTTTGGCTGCCAAAGAAATAGGAATCCGTGCGGTACAAGTTGGCGCACAAGATTTCTTGGTAAAAGGCGATTTTGATGCAGATCAATTAGCAAAAACGCTTCGTTACTCTATTGAGCGAAATAGTGTTCTTCAACGTTTGGAAGAAGCACAACGCATTGCACATATTGGTAACTGGGAATACGATACAATTAACGAACAATTCGATTTGTCAGATGAAGTTTATCGTATTTTTGGATATTCTGCGAAAGAAATCGTGATGGACAGAGAAACCTTTGTTAATCATGTCTATAATGATGATTATGATATTATGCTTCAAAGTTTTCAATTAGCAATTGAAAATAAACCTGTAAAGTTAGATTATCGAATCGTTAATAAAGATAATGAAGTCCGTTATATTTCTGTTCATTCTCGACCTGTTTTGAATAAAAGTGAACATGTTACTCGTATCTATGGAATTATTCAAGATATTACGGAGCGTAAATCTGCAGAGTTAGAATTACTTAAATCGCAAGAACGTTATCAATCCATCTTTTCTCAATCAAAAGATGCTATTTATGTTAGTAATGGCAATGGTTTGGTTGATTTTAATGATGCAACAGTAAGATTATTTGGTTATTCGGAAGAAGAGTTAAAGAGGATTCCTGTCAGTAATTTGTATAAAGATCAAGATGATAAAGATCGTTTCAATAGTTTGATGGAAACTTTCTCATTTGTTAAAGATTTTGAGGTAGAACTATTACGAAAAGATGGAACAATAAAACATTGTCTATTAACTTCAACAGCTATTAAAACAGAACAATTTTCGGGTTATCATGGTATTATCCGAGATATTACGGTTCGCCGCCATACAGAAGAATTACGCAAAGCAAAGGAAGTCGCTGAACGTTCTACTCAAATGAAGGAAAAGTTCTTGGCAAATGTCAGTCATGAAATGCGAACGCCAATGAACGGGATTTTAGGTTTGACTAATATTTTATTAAAAACACCTCTCGATGAGGAACAGGCAAACTATTTATCATCAATTCGAGAATCTTCTCAGCACCTTTTAGGTATTATCAATGATATTTTGGAAATATCAAGCCTTAAAGAAGGTAAAATAAATTTAGAAGAAAAAGAGATTCATCTTCGTGATTTAGTGAAAAATCTGGTGAATATTATTAACTTTAAAGTGCAAGAAAAAGATCTTGAACTTAAAGTTAAAATAGCAGACAATGTTGATAAAGTCATATTAGGTGATAGTTTACGACTACAACAAATCTTAACTAACTTAGCAGGAAATGCGGTTAAGTTTACAGAAAAAGGCTTTATTGGAATTGAGATTAACAAAGTTCGTGAAAATGATGACGTTGTTGTTTTGGAGTTCAATGTATCGGATTCAGGTATCGGAATTCCCGAAGATAAAATTGAAGTTATTTTTGAAACATTTACACGAGTATTTGACGCTAAAAAGAAAACGTTTGGAGGAACAGGTCTTGGGTTAGCAATTACTAAGCAATTGGTTCAACTTCATGGAGGAAATCTTAAAGTAGAAAGTATTTTGGGTGAAGGGTCAACTTTTTCATGCGAAATTCCATTCAAGAAAGTAGAAGCGAAACCGGAATCTATAGTAGCCGTTGAAGAAGAAGATCATTCTTTGGATATTGGACGTGATGTTCAAATCTTATTGGTAGAAGATCATAAACTGAATCAAATCGTTGCTCGAAAAACATTAGAAAAAGAATTTTCAAATGTAATCGTCACTATTGCGGATAATGGTCAAATCGCTGTCAATAAGCTAAAAGAAAACGATTACGACCTTATTTTGATGGATATTCAAATGCCTGTAATGGATGGTTATGAAGCCACAAAATATATTCGAGAACAAATGCCGCAAGAAAAAGCAAAAACCACTATATTTGCAATGACTGCACACGCACACATGGCACAAGATGAAAAATATAAAGAATATGGCATGGATGATTGTGTGTTAAAACCTTTTGAGCCTAAACAATTATTTTCAAAAATAGCATATTATATCAACAAGAATAAAAATCAAGTTTCATCTACTAAACACGAGGACATGAATAATATCACATTACCAAAAGCGGAAATCGACCTAAGTTACATGGATTTAATGGCAGATGGCGATAAAGATATGAAAAAAGTAATGTTAGAATTACTTTTTGAAGAACCTGTTCAAGAAATTCAATCTATGTACCAGATGGTTAAGAGTAATGACCTTAGTGGTATCAAAAAAGTAAGCCATAAAATGAAATCTACATTGGCTTTTGTAGGAAATAATACACTTACAGAAACAAATAAGGAAATTGAACAAATCGCAAAAACCGAAAATAATATCGAGAAATTACCTAATTTGATAAAAATTTTAGATAAACTATACCAAGCGGTGTTAGTACAATTAAAAGCAGAACATAAAAAATTGTAAAACATACTTCTTGATAAATCTATACATGAAAGATTTCACATATTATTATATGTGAAATCTTTTTTATTTAAACTAATTATAACTTATCTATCATTTTGTACCATCATTTCGTACCATCATTCTTACCTTTACTCCTAATTTATTACCTATATTTCTAATTATCGGTTTTTAAATTTTAAATTTGCAAAAGCACAACGACGAAAAATACTATTATGAATATACTTATTTGTGAAGATGAAGAAATCATGCTTACTGCTTTAGAGTTTAGACTTCGCAAGCAAGGCTTTACGGTAGAAAAAGCAGAAGATGGTAAACAGGCAATTCTTAAACTAAAATCTGTAAAATATGATTTGATAGTTGCAGATATTATGATGCCTCATATTTCAGGCTTAGAATTAATTCAATTTGTTCGTAAAGATTTGAAAGATAATGATACACCAATCATTATTATATCTGCATTAGAATATGATGATGTCGTACTCGAAGCCTTTCGCTTAGGTGCATCCGATTTTATTACCAAACCTTTCAAACCAAATGAATTAATTTTAAGAATCAAACGAATCTTTCAGGAAAAAGGAGGTTTTTAAATATACAAAAAAGGCTGTTCTAACGAACAGCCTTTTTTGTATATATGAATTTGCTTTATTAATTTTTCAGATTACCCATTAGGGTCGATTATAAAGATTTATCAATGGAATATCAACAGTCAGTGCAATACTATACCGATACGCTGCGGATTCTACATCAACGCCATTCCGTGAAACTTTCCTCAATTGTGGCCCATATTGTACGCCGCCGCCAATTGAAAATGGATAATTAGGAAAACCATAAATTAGATAAGCACCTGGAGATGCCAAATTTTGAATATTGAATGCTGGTAAATTAACTGCTTGACCTGTTTCAATACGAAAAGCTGCAACCGAACCCAAATCAAAAATCGGTGTAAAAATACTAATCGAACCATAACGTCGTAATCCTGTACTGATTGAAATACCAATCGGTAAAGTCAAGCCGTAAGTCGGGTTTATCGGATCAACTACATCAGGATCAATCAAAATCTCTCGACCGCCATAAACACCAAAATAAGAATTTACAGAAATATCAAACGTAGATTGTTTTTTTGCTTGTGAACTACCTGGAGGCAACGCAACCATTCGAATCGCTGCTTTTACTTCCGCTGGTGAACGTGCTTGTAAGACATTTGCAATGAACAATCCATATTGCAAAAAGTCTTTTTTGAGTTTTTGATACGGTTTTTGGTCTTTTTGCTCCTCAAGCATATAATCCATCAATGTTGAAGCATTAAAAACAGCATCATTATACTCTCGATAGTAAGTATTTCGAGAAAGGTTGTAAGTTTGTTCGGCTACATTTTCTAAATTTTTTACCTCTGATTGTGTCAACAAAGTTGAATCTCCTTCAACTTCTACATTCAAACCAGTCGTTAACAAATCATAAGTCGTTTTTACCGCAGGTAAGTAAGCTTCGGAGACTTGATAACGATTTGCTGCTGTTTTTCGAGTATTTTGAATATGTCGTTTTTGCAATTGCAAATCTTCTAACAAAATATAATATCTATCGACGTAAACATCTAAATTCTTAATGGCAATTTTATTAGAAAATTTTTGATGCAACAATCCTAAGAAGATTTGTTTGCGTTCTGCATCATTGAATAATGAGTCCAATCGTTCCCGAGTAGCAAAATGGCTATCAGAAGATTTATCAATAAAACTATATAAAATAAAAGAAGAATAATTTAAGGCATTAACGATTCTACGAAGGTTCGCTACATTTTTACCAATAATATTTTCCGTGTGTGCTATTTGGAATTTATCATGCACCTCAATCATATCATTAAACTCATCCCATTTTTGCATCTTTTTCAAAGCCTTTTCTGCCTCTTCCAGTAGTTTAATATTTCCACTTTTAAACAATTCTAACTGTCGAGCATTTCTAATATCTTCTTCTACAACGACCAACGATTTTTCCATATCATTAATAGTGTTATAGACATTTTTAGAAGAACTTCCATACTCCAAAAAAGCAGAACCATCAATAAAAACCAAATCCAAATCTTCATAAGGATTAAATCGACCATCACCCAAAAGCTGTTCATAAGCTTTTTGAAAAGCTATCAAAGTCTTAATCTCTTTTTTATAATTTTTCGACTTTTTATTTAAACTTTTGACTTTGTCAACCAGTTGTTTTTGTTCCGCCCCTTTTGTCTTTAAGGCAGATATATAATTTTTCTTATTATCCTGTTCCAATTTCCAAATTTGCCATTGCAATCTATCTTCCGAAATCATGACAATATCATCAGGTTCTAAACCTTTATAAACCATATCCAAAACCTCATAAAGCAACGTCATCACTACAATATTCTCCGAATGTTGTGCATCTTTAAACTCCGACAATCGTAATAACTTCGGAACATTTACCGACAATTGTGTAATATCATCTTCAAACGAACCTCTTGCCATCTGAATAATCGGTGTCGAAGTCGTCAATTCATTATCTCCTAAAAATTCTTTTGTTGTTGGGAAAAGTTGTTGGAGTTGAGCATAATCATCTTCATCATTCATTTTCCGTTTGAATGTTTGCAAAAAAGCATTAGCAACTTCTTCTTGAGCTCGTTCAATAATAAAATCCGTTAAACCAGCTACAATATTCGATTGTGTACTAAAACCACGATTATAATTCACACTTGTGGCTGTACTTACCAACTGATTATACTGTCCAGTACTCGAATAACGCTGTGTTCGAGAGTAATTATTAGCTCGTTGACCGCTCGTTTGTCTTACTTGTCGATAGCGTTCTTCTTCTGTTTTAAACTGCCAACGGACTTCTCTATCTTTTTTAACCTTTGTTTGAACAGACTTTAATTGGTCATCTGTAAAATCATAATCCTTCAAATATCGCTTGATATAAGGATTTTTATCTAACGTACTTCTCAACCGTTTGACATTAGAAATCGGAGGTGTGTGTTGAAGCACTAACTTCAAAACCTGATTAGTATCGTTTGCCGCTAATGCTTTTTCCATCGCATAAGTATCTGCAATCGTATATTGTGCATTAATCGAGTCAAAGCTTAACAGTAATATTAGTAATAATAAGTAGTTACGAATATTCATCTCGTATTTATGATGTTTGAAAATAGTGTTATTTTAACGTTTAAGAACTTAAAGTGTAGGATATAAAATTATTAAACCATAATATTAATCTATTTAGTATAAAAAGGCTACACTTCATCCTTCACATTTATTTCGTATTAATGGTAAAAATACAAAATTTCGAGGTATTCATTTTTTTTATTTATACCCTCATATTTTAGATGAACCCCTTTTATTTTTTGATAAACCTGTAAAAACAACTGAAGTCAGAATCAAGGCAAATATCACAAATTCCAAAATAAAATCATTGTTTTTGTTTTGACACTAAATATTCATTTTGGAACTTTTTCCAAAAAATGGACAAATTCCACAAAAAGAACAATTTGCTCACTTAGGGAATTATTTCATAGTTGAATGGTTAAAATTCTGATTATCAGTGCATTAAATAAAAAAATAAAAAAATAAATCAATTTATAAATCTCAATGGCACATTATCTGTCATCTTATAAGTGTATTTATAACAATAAAAAAAATATCATGAAAATAAAATTCTACACATTTACAGTCGCTTTTTTAATGCTAAATACTATTTATGCAAATTCTTGTGAATATATAACAATTGCTGATTTAGCATTAATCCCACAACATGTAACGAATGATAATCCAAACGAAATCTCAAAGGTATTAGTAAAAACTTTTGCCCTTAATGGTCAATCAACAGTTGTTATTGACTTTGAAGGAGAAATAGAAGTCAAAGAATGGAGCGAGAATACAATGCGTATTCATACCAATATTACACTAAAAAACTCAACAACTCATATGTTAAAGTATCTAATGAGTCAAGGGCGTTATCAGATTAAATTAGAAAACGTAGATAAAGGACTTTTAATTAATACGAACGCACAATCAAAAAAAGTAATTGTTAGTAAAGACGGTGCGACACTAAATGAAGTTATTAAATATACTATTTTTGTCCCAAAACATACAGAAGTTATTAATCTATCAGCGATTAATATGGCTAAGACAAATTAATGAATTAATAATGATAGTTTCGTACATTTGATTTTCTATAAAACGAAAATCCTGTACCAAATGACCTATCAAGATTTATTAATAACAATAGAAGAAGCAGAACAATTTGCTAAAGAATATTATGGAATCACAGCAACGGCTAAAGCATTACCAGGTTTTGAAGATTTCAACTTTAGATTAAAAACCAAAGAAAACAATACGTATCTTTTAAAAATTTCTCGTGAAAACATTGATACAAATATATTAAATTTTCAAACATCTATTTTGGAGCATTTTGCTGAGAGCGATTTATCAGTAGAAACACCGAGACCAATTAAAAATTTAAATGGAGAAACTTATTTTTCTTTTCAAGATAAAAATGGTTTAACTCGGTGGATGCGAATGAACACTTGGGTTGAAGGTAAAATGACTTTTGATGTAAAGTATCATTCTGATGAATTACTGCAAAGTTGGGGCAAATCTTGCGGAGAATTAGTAAAAGCATTACAACATTTCGAACATAATGCTGCATATATTGGTCATAGTTGGGATTTAAGTAAAGCTTTAAATAATCGAGAATTACGACAATATATTAATTACGACAATCAACTCAAAATTGCTGATTATTTTTGGGATTTATTCGAACATGAAGTTATTCCGTTGCATTCAACGTTACGCAAAGGTATTATTCATTCTGATGTTAATGATTATAATACAATAGTTCGTACCAAAACACTCCAGAATAGTGATGCCACAATAATCACTGGCGTAATTGATTGTGGCGATACTATCTATACACACCTTATCAATGAGTTAGCCATCGCAGCTGCTTACGCAACGATGTTCAAACCAAATCCATTAGAAGCTGCGGCAAATTTAGTTAAAGGCTTCCATCAAGTATTTCCACTACAAGATAATGAGTTAAAAATTTTATTTCCGCTTATCGCAAATCGCTTGTTAACCAGTGTCAGTCATGCTGCCAAAAATCATGTTTTTGAACCTGATAACGATTACCTTTTCATCAGCGAAAAACCTGCTTGGGACGTTTTAGAATCTTGGTACAAGATTCCACCAAATTTAGCATATTACACTTTTCGTCATGCTTGTGGACTTGTTCCTTGTCCAAAGCGAGTTGTTTTTGACGAGTGGTTTTCTGATTCGGCTTTCGCCAAAATAGTAGATTGTGGAAGTGATAAAGTTATAGAATTAGATTTAAGTGTAAGTAGTTTAGACTTAGGAAACAACTCGAATTTTGCAACTGCTCGGCAAATGCAAAAACGTATTGATGATATTTTATGGGAAAATAATGCAACTATCGGAATCGGTGGTTATGGCGAAATTCGCCCATTTTATAATTCTGATGCCTATATTTCAGCATCAAACAACGGGCGACAATGGCGAACTTGTCACTTAGGTTTGGATATTTGGATCGCCGAGGCTTCGGGACAAGCGAAAGAGAAAACACCTGTTTTTGCTGCATTTGATGGAACGATCTATAGTATTCAAGATAATAAAGGTGATGATAATTATGGCCCAACAATTATTTTAGAACATGAAGTCAATGACGATTTGACTTTCTATACTTTATATGGACATTTATCACCAATTGATAAAAACTTTAAAGTCGGACAACGGATAAATAAAGGCGAAAAAATCGCTACAATCGGCACTTTTCCGCAAAATGGGAACTGGGCAGAACATTTACATTTTCAAGTGATTTTGGATATGTTAGGTCAAAAAGGTGATTTTTTTGGTGTTTGTACGCCAAGTGAAAAAGAAATTTGGTTGAGTATTTGTCCAAACGTAACGGCTTCAGTAGCGGCTGCTTTAGCTGCCGAATTTGATGGTGAATTTGATGGTGAATTTGATGGTGAATTTGATGGTGAATTTGATGGTGAATTTGATGGTGAATTTGATGGTGAATTTGATGGTGAATTTGATGGTGAATTTGATGGTGAATTTGATG
>JBGCFH010000389.1:0-1436 GCA_045106825.1 Saprospiraceae bacterium
ATCCGACCTTTCTTGAAGAAAAGTTCAATCGCTTAAGTTGACGACATTCGATTTAAAATCGCCTGTCGAATGTTCTTATTTAAGCAAAAAAGTCATTAAAAGCATCAATTCTTTATAAAACGCATTATAAAAAATTTTAAACCGAGAATGGCTGGTAATATGGTAATGTCAAAAAACTAATATTGTTTTGAAAAGTCATCCTCGAAGTTTTGAGGATGACTTTTCTTGCAATTGCCATCTTTTCATTATGTCTTGAGAACTCGGAATAAGCAATTAAAACAGTCATAATAATTCAATTTATATGAAAATATTAGTAACTGGAGCAACCGGTTTTTTAGGTTCTCGTACTATCGAAAAATTGGCGACTTATCCAGAAGTTGAAAAGATTATCGCTGCTGGAAGAACAAAAAAAGCTATTCACGAAGTGAAACACGCTAAAATTGAGTATCGTTTAGGTGATTTGACGGATTCAAAATATGTGGAAAGTATTGTCAAAAGTGTCGATTATGTGGTGAATTGTGCGAGTTTGTCATCGCCTTTTGGTGATTATACAGATTTTAAAAAAGCAAATGTTGATACTCAAAAATTATTGATTCGATATAGTGAAGCTATTGGTATTAAACGTTTTGTTTATATTTCGTCACCTTCAGTTTATAATAATTATTCTGATAGATTTTTGGTCAAAGAAAGTGATGTCTTGCCCAATCCTTTGATTAATAATTATGCTGTTACAAAGATAGAAGCGGAAAAACTTTTGCAAAAATCTTCCCTTTCTCATGTTATTATTCGACCTCGTGCGTTGATTGGTCGAGGTGATACAGTGATTATGCCTCGATTGATTCGGGCACATAAAGCTGGTCGTTTACGCTTGATTGGTGACGGCAAAAATCGAATTGATTTGACTTCTGTTAGTAATGTCGTTGACTCGATTTGGTTAGGTTTGACGACTAACAAAGTAAATTGCGGTACGATTTATAATATTGCAAATGGTGAACCTCTCTTAATTTGGAACAAAATTAGGTATGTTTTAAAAGAATTAGATTTAGAATTATCTGATAAGAAATTGTCTTATTCCGCAGCAATGAGAATCGCTTCGGTTTTAGAGTTTATCGCTAAGTTCACTAAAAAAGAACCAACTTTGATGCGTTATTCCGTATCAACTTTAGCAAATAGCTTAACGATTGATATTACAAAGGCTAAAGAAAAATTGGGTTACGAACCAAAAATGTCAACTGATGAAGCAATTGAGGAGTTTTTGGATTGGTTTAAGACGATTGATTATTAAATTATCAAATATTAGACTTTATTCTAAATAATTTCGTATAAAGCTAAATTATCTTTTATCGCTACTCTTTCCACGAGGTTTCGGGACAGGCTGTTAACAAAATACTCATGTAGCTAAGGCTACACTCCGTTTTTGTCGCCTCGATTAGCAA
>JBGCFH010000039.1:0-10888 GCA_045106825.1 Saprospiraceae bacterium
GGTTACCGCATTTTTAATGATTGTTGTATTAAGTTCTTATGATACCATTGGGCCGCAACTTGATCCACTATTCCAACAGCGTCAAGCCCTAAAAACTACTAATTATGGGCCACAAAATGTAAGGGCGATAAAAATGCCAAGTCATATTGAATTTGCTTATGAAAGAGTCCCATTAGAGAATTTTGATGTAAAAGAACGATTAGATAAAGAATTGCTGCGGAATACGTTCTATCATTCACACATGTTTCGTTACCTCAAATTATCTCGCCGATATTTCCCCACCATTGAGCGAATTTTAGCAGAACAAGGCGTTCCAAATGATTTTAAATATTTGGCAGTAGCCGAAAGTAGCTTATTGTATAATGCAACTTCTCGTTCTGGTGCTCAAGGACTTTGGCAATTTATGCCTTCAACAGCCAAATCCTTTGGCCTTGAAATTACATCAGAAATAGATGAACGAAATGATTTAGAAAAAGCAACTCGTAAAGCTTGTGAACATTTGAAAGCAGATTACAAACGATTCGGAAGCTGGACAATAGCAGCAGCAGCATATAATACGGGTGCTGGGCGTTTGAGAAAAAAAATAGAGAACCAAAAAACTAAAAATTATTATGATTTAGAGTTACGTAAAGAAACCTCAGATTATATGTTTCGTATTTTAGCTATCAAAGAAATCATGCAACGTAGAGAACAATATGGTATTATTGTTAACCAATATTACAAAGAATTAAGTAACTACAAAACGCTTGAAATAAGCGGTTCAATTCCAAATTTAGCACAATTTGCAATAGATAATGGTACGACACTCCGTAAGTTTCGTTTGTATAATCCGTGGTTGATTAGCGATAAATTGACAAATAGTAAACGTAAAGTCTATCAAATAAGGATTCCGCAAGAGTAATTAATCCACAACTTGAATTAATTATTATTGAGTTTTATCTCCTAAAAAAAGAGATTTTTCCTAATACTGGAAAAATCTCTTTTTAAAATTTGTGTATCATCCCAAAATAAGGTTACATATTTTTTTATTTCCTTGTCGTTCTCGTTTCGTTGAAACGTAGAGAAATTACAATTGCTAAGTTTTGCTTCGCAAAATGCTTTTTTTACGCAGATTCACGCAGATTTTTCATTCACAAAGTAAGATTTTTTATCAATTATCAGAAAATCTACATGAGATGATTGTTTCGTAAGACAAAACGTTTTAAATTTAATATTAGTGAAACATGAATTGTTAATAAAAAAATAGCACGGATTGTTCGTCCGTGCTAATAGTTGTTGTTGATTTATTCTCCAGTCATAGAGACAAATCTATGTTTAGGCTCTTAAATTTCTTACTTTTTCATAGTCACGATACGTTGAGGTAAAGCTGCTTCAAATCCTGCTTCACCAAGTGCTTTTTTGATTTCGCCACGTAATCCCCAAAATACGTCCCAATAATCTTCAACTGTTGTAAAAGGTAAAGCGACCATTTTTACACCGTTTTCGCCTAATTCCGTTACATAAACAGAAGGTGCAGGATCTTGTAAAACCTTGTCTGACTTTTTCAAAACTTCCATTACGATTTCTGCTGCTTTGTCCGCATCTGCATCATAACGAATCGCAAAAGGAATATCTGCACGAACATTACCTTTTGTAGAATAATTTGTTACCGTTCCTGATGCTAAAGCATTGTTTGGAATAATAACCGTTTTGTTTTGAAACGTTTCCAAGAAAGTTACAAAAACCGAGATTTCTCGTACAAATCCCATTCCTTCTCCACTTTCAATTAAATCGCCAACTTTGAATGGACGGAATAATAAAATCATTACGCCACCAGCTAAGTTTTGTAAACCTCCTTGTAGTGCCAAACCGATTGCTAAACCTGCAGCACCTAAAATTGCAATGAATGATGTTGTTTCGATTCCAACCATTCCTGCAACAGTTATAAATAACATCGTATATAAACCAAATGTAATCAACGTCTTAATAAAAGGACGTAATGTTTCATCAACATGACGTGTATTTAATAATTTCTCAATAGAACGCATCACAAATTTAATCACCCATGAACCAATGATAAATGTGAGTATAGCACCTAATACTTTAGGTCCCCAATTAGCAATTAATACGCCACCTTCTTCTGTAATTGATTTTAAGAACTCTTCCATTGTTTAATAGTTTTTAACGTTTTATAAAGGTTTTGATTTATAGACGACATAAATTTATTATGTCACAATTTTATACAAAATATATTTTTTTATATAAATATTAGTATTTTTTATTATCTGATAGTCAACTCTATATACATATAAATCTATGCAAAAAACTTTTTATTTTATAATAGTTACAATAACAATCATTCAAAAAATCAATTTATCTATATTTATTAAAATGGTAAGAATAATTTAAATGGAACAAATGAAGTAAATCCTTATCTTTGCACCAAAATTCACAAAAAATTCAACTTCTATGTTATTATATATTGACTGGCATGTTAATCCAACAATCTTTGAAATCGGGCCGTTGAGCATTCGTTGGTATGGTTTAATGTTCGCTATTGGCTTTTTGATTGGTTATAAGTTAGTAACCGATATGTTTACTCGTGAAAAAATCAGTCACGATTATTTAGATGGTTTACTATTATACATTTTCATTGGAACAGTTGTCGGTGCAAGGTTTGGTCATGTTGTTTTTTGGGAATGGGATTATTATTCTCAACATCTGTCAGATATTCCTAAGATTTGGGAAGGTGGATTAGCCTCTCATGGTGCGATGGTTATTTTACCGTTGATTTTATGGTTTTATGCAGTTGTTGTTATCAAAAAACCTGCACTTTGGTTGTTAGATAGAATTGCGATTACCGTTGCTATGACTGGCGGATTTATTCGTTTAGGCAACTTATTTAACCACGAAATCATCGGAAAAGCATCGGATGCTGTTTGGGCTTTTAAGTTTCATTTGTCAGGCAATCAAGAGATTGTGCCTCGTCATCCTGTTCAGTTGTATGAAAGTTTGAGTTACTTCATAATTTTTGCCGTTATGATGTGGTTGTATTGGAAAACGGATGCTGGTAAAAAACGTGGTTTCTTATTCGGTTTCTTCTTAACTACTGTTTTCGGAATGCGATTTTTATTAGAAAACTTTAAAGAACATTTTATTATTGAAGAGGTGAATTTGATGGCAGAATATGGAATGAACTTAGGGCAAATATTGAGTATTCCTGCTGTTTTATTGGGAATTATCTTGATGTTTACAGCGAGTAGAAGAAAGATGGAGATTGATTATCAATCTTGATTTTAATTATAGAAATTTTATAAAAACGAAATCTAAAAATCTAAATAAAATTCCGTCATTCCGACGAAGGTCGGAATCTCCCAAACAATTAGTTTGAAATTTTGATAAAGACAATGTAAATATTGAATAGCCAACATTTTTTTGGTTTTCAATTCGCCATAAAACCATCATTTGGAAAAGCCTAAAGTTTTACTTTTTGAAAGTTTTAATATAGCGAATTTAATGTTTAGGAGATACCGACCTTCGTCGGCATGACGGAAAAGGTTGAAGTTTTTAGATGGTGAATTCAATACAGAATTATTAGAATTATATAAATAAATAATACACTTTTTACTCACTGAATAACTTGCAATTGTTGAGTGGATAAAAGGACAGAATTACAAAATGCGTTTACATAATAAGATTAACAAAGAAGAATTAAAACAAAAAATGCTTCAATCTGATGAAGCAAGAACAACGATTTCATTTTATCACTATTTCAAGTGTGAAAACCCACAATATTTCCGTGATGACTTATTTATGGCTTGGAACGAGTTAGGCGTTTTTGGTCGAGTTTATGTCGCACACGAAGGCATCAATGCTCAAATCTCCATGCCAACTGATAATCTTGAAAAATTCCGTGAACATTTATATTCGATTCCTGCTGAACCGACTTTTGACGGCTTACGCCTAAATATTGCAGTCGAAGATGATGGAAAATCGTTTTATAAATTGACGATTAAAGTCCGTGAGAAGATTTTAGCAGATGGCTTAGTCGATGATACGTTTGATGTAACGAAAAAAGGTGTTCATGTCAATGCTGAAAAATTCAACGAATTGGCAGATAATCCGAATACAGTTATCATTGATATGCGTAATCATTACGAAACGGAAATTGGACATTTTGAAGGTGCAATTACACCTGACGTAGAAACTTTCCGTGAGTCGTTACCGATTATCAAAGATATGTTGGAAGAAGAAAAAGATAAAAACTTATTGATGTATTGTACTGGCGGCATTCGTTGCGAAAAAGCAAGTGCTTACTTCAAACACAATGGTTTTCAAAATGTCTATCAACTCGAAGGTGGAATTATCAAATACGCTCAAGACACAAAAGAAAAAGGATTAGATAATAAGTTTATTGGTAAAAACTTTGTCTTTGATGAGCGAATGGCAGAAGCGATTACAGAAGATGTGATTAGTAATTGTCATCAATGTGGCGAACCAGCAAATTCGCATATTAATTGTGCGAATGATGCTTGTCATTTACTATTTATTCAGTGCGAAAGTTGTGCTGCAAAGTATGATAAATGCTGCTCTGATGATTGTCAAAACTTCAATAAATTACCAAAAGAAGAACAAAAAGCACAACGACATATTCGTGTTTTCAATGGAACGAGTTTTAGCAAAAACCGTTTCAGTGCAAATAAATTGTATGTTGGGATTTAGTTTTAGTAGTTTGGTAGTTTCAGTCGTTCCTACAAACCACAACTACTAAAACTACTAAAACTACTAAAACTACCTAAACTACTTAAACAAAAAAAATGATAGAAAATCAAATACAGAAATTTATAAAAGAAGCCTTGTACGAAGATGTGCGAGATGGCGATCATACTTCATTGGCTTGTATTCCATCGAAAAAGCGTGATAAAGCAAAGTTATTGGTCAAAGATGATGGAATTTTAGCTGGTATTGATTTAGCAAAATACATCTTTCGTTATGTTGATGCAACCTCTAAAATCAATGTTTTGATTGATGATGGTGCAAAAATCAAACATGGTGATATTGCATTTGAAGTCGAATGTAATTCTCAAGATTTGCTAAAAGCAGAACGCTTAGTATTGAATACAATGCAGCGAATGAGTGGAATCGCTACTTTGAGTCATCAGTTTGCAGAAAGAGTAAAAGATTTGCCGGTTCAGATTTTGGATACTCGTAAAACGACACCTTTGATTCGCTTTTTGGAAAAATGGGCAGTTCGTATCGGAGGTTGCACCAATTATCGTGATGGTTTGTACGATTGGATTATGATTAAAGATAATCATGTCGATGCTGCTGGAAGTATTCGTCAGGCAATTGAACGAGTTCATGAATATCAGAAAGAACATCTTTTAGAATTGGGAATTACGGTTGAGGTTCGCAACTTTGAGGAAATGAATGAAGTATTGGAAATTGGTGGAATCACTCGCATTATGTTGGATAACTTTGAGGTCGAAGATATGCGTCGTGCGGTGAAGATTATCAATAAACGATTCGAAGTAGAAGCGTCTGGTGGAATTACTTTAGAAACCGTTCGACCGATTGCAGAAACTGGTGTTGATTTTATCTCGTCTGGTGCTTTGACACATTCTTATCAAAGTTTGGATTTGAGTCTTAAAATAGTGAAGTAGTTTGAGTAGTTTGAGTAGTTTAAGTAGTTTGAGTAGTTCTTACATAAGAAAAATAACAGGTTGGAACAACTTAAACTACGGAACAACTTAAACTACTAAAACTAAAATCATATCTTTGCAGCATTTTTAGAAAGACCTGTCAGGTTTCCAAAAACCTGACAGGTCTGTTTACACAATATTTAAAACAGAAAAACATGATTCAGATTAATATAAAGACGCAGTTTATCATAATGGCAGTTTCGCTGGTTGCGTTTTTGGCATTACAATTTACAGTTGGTTTTGGTTGGTCGTTTATTCCGTTAATAATTCTAATTGCTTTCTTAGTGTCTTATATTCTTTTTGGAACAATCTCTTCAACCAGTAAATTGCTTCAAGCTGGTGACGCTGCTGCTGCTGAAAAGAATTTAAAATTGACGTTCAAACCAAATTGGTTACTAAAATTTTATCGTAGTTATTATTATCAATTACAAGGATTCATCGCCATTCAACAAAAGAAAATGGAAGAAGGCGAAGCTTTATTAATACAAGCTCGTGAAATGGGTTTACCAACGGACAACGATAAAGCGACAGTTGCCTTACAATTAGCAAGTTTGAGTTTTAATAAACGTAATTTCCAAAAAGCAACAACTTACATTCGTGAAATCAAAAGTTTGAATGTAAGCGAACCTGTGATTATGGAACAGGTAAAGCAAATGGAACAAGCGATTAGAGCAAAGCCAAGTATGGCTCAAATCATGCAAATGCAAGGTATGCGAGGAGCTAAAGGTAAAGTTCAACGTCAAGAACCTGGTGCTAAACCTCGTAGGAACAATCGTAAACCTTCGTCGAAACGTAAGAAGAGGAAGTAAACAATATTAAAACTCCAACGGAGTTATAACAATAGCAATGGATGAAATCCGTTGAATTTAGTTTATAAAAAAGACCACAATTCTTGTTTTCGAGTTGTGGTCTTTTCATTTTAAGATTTCAAATATTTTAACAAGCACTTCGTTTCAAAAGTCGATATTCGCCTTGTTTTTTAAATTCTCGAATCGAAATTCCTGTATATTTTTTGAAGGTTTTAGATAAATGACTAACATCTGTAAAACGCAATTCATTAGCGATTTCCGTTAAAGTATAATTGGAATTCAGCAATCGAATTTCCACCAACCTCAATTTCGCTTTAATGATATATTCTCGTAAAGATATATTGACATTTTTTCTAAAATACTCGCTCAAATAAGTCGGCGACAACAAAAACGTTTTGGATAAATTATCAATTTTTAATAACTCTGGTTCGCTAATATGTTCGTTTATGTAGTTCAGTAATTTCGTGATTCGTTCCTCACTATTTGTACTTTGATTGATTTCTGGAAAAGTGCTTTTCTTTATATTTCTCAATAAAATTTCCAAAATACTGGTCATAAAACTCTTAATTAATGCCGCTGAACTATTGCTATAATTGCGGTTTTCTTTAGAAATCAAATCAATCAAGGTATAAATATGTTGTCGGTCTAATTCGCTATGAATAATATCGCCAGGCAATTGATTATAATTCGACAAAATATAAGCGGCTTCTTTAAACCATTCATTGTCATCGAACGCACTTTTCGCATTTTTATTAAAAAAGTTAGAAGTAAATTTTAAAAAAACGAACTGCGACGGTTCATGAATTTGAAACGAATGACATTGTAACGGCGGTAATAAAAACAAACTTCCTTGTTCATAAGGATATTCGTTATAGTTGATACATTGCGTTCCTTTGCCCTTTTTGATTAGAACTAATTCAAAAAAATTATTTTTAACTGGACGACATTTCCAATCGTTCAATTCTATTTCTTGTATTTCAAAAGGTTTATATGCTTCTAAAACTTGCATTTATTGTGTTTTTTGATGTAAAAATAGCACAATTCAATTATTAATTCCTAAAAAACCTCTTTATAACCTCTAAATATACCATAATAACCTTTTTTATTACTAATAATTAAATTACAAACTAATCTATCTTTGTATTATCAAAATAACAAATAGTGAAAAAATTAAAAATATGAAAGCAATAGGTTATAATAAAAATCTTCCGATTGACAATAAAAATTCATTACAAGATATTGCATTAGAAATGCCGAAAGTAAGTGGTAGAGATATTTTGGTGAAAGTGAAAGCGATTTCGGTAAATCCTGTCGATTATAAAATTAGACAAAATAGAAAACTGGAAAACACCGAATTTGATGTCATTGGTTGGGACGCAGCTGGTATTGTGAAAGCAGTTGGAAAAGATGTTAGTTTATTTAAAGTTGGTGACGAAGTTTGGTACGCTGGCGACTTGACTCGCTCAGGAAGCAATGCTGAATTTCAATTGGTTGATGAGCGAATTGTTGGCTTTAAGCCAAAAAGTTTGTCGTTTAGTGATGCTGCCGCTTTGCCTTTGACGACTTTAACGGCTTGGGAATTATTATTCGATAGATTAGAAGTCAAAAAAGATAATTCAAACAAAAGTCTTTTGGTTATTGGTGCTGCTGGTGGCGTTGGTTCTATTTTGGTACAATTGGCAAAAAAATTAACAAAGTTGAAAGTCATCGGAACGGCTTCAAGACCTGAAACGACAACTTGGTTAAAAGATTTGGGCGTTGATGTGGTGATTAATCATAGACATAAATTGAGTGAAGAGTTCGAAAAACACAATCTTCCAGAAGCGGATTATATTATTAGTTTGAATGCGACAGAACAACACTTTGATGAAATTGTGAAAATTATCAAACCTCAAGGCAAGTTCGGATTGATTGACGACCCAAAAATATTGAATGTGATGCCTTTGAAAGCAAAAGCTGTTTCAACGCACATTGAGTTGATGTTTACAAGGTCATTATTTCAAACAGATGATATGATTGAACAACATCATATTCTAAATAATACTGCCAAATTGATTGATGATAATATCATCAAAACGACTGTTGGTGAGCATTTCGGAAAAATTAATGCCGAAAATCTTAGAAAAGCACACGCTTTATTGGAATCAGGAAAAGCAAAAGGGAAAATCGTTTTGGAAGGTTTTTAATTTATAAAATTAGCTCTATGAAGATTTTTAAA
Organism: Saprospiraceae bacterium; assembly: GCA_045106825.1. GTDB lineage: Bacteria > Bacteroidota > Bacteroidia > Chitinophagales > Saprospiraceae > CAWVWD01. Next base: position 8,709 of record JBGCFH010000039.1, read on the forward strand.
ACCTTTGTAGAGTTTGGAATCATAAGTAATGAAAAATTTTGAATCAATCAATAAAGCCTATAACACCGTTTTCAAACCGAATAAACTAAGTATTGGTCTTGTTGTTCCGATTGAGAATTATGCTCAAAGTCCGATTCCAACAATGAAACAGCATTTGGAACGTGCAAAACTGGCGGAACAATTGGGTTTTAAAGCGTTATGGGTTCGAGATGTTCCGTTTCATGTTCCGAATTTTGGTGATGCTGGACAAACGTTTGATCCGTTTACTTATTTGGGTTATTTGGCTGGTCAAACTTCCGAAATTGCTTTAGGAATTGGAAGCATTGCATTGCCGTTGCATCATCCTGTTCATGTAGCAAAATCAGCGGCAACAATTGATCAATTATCGGGCGGAAGATTGTTGTTAGGAATTGCTTCCGGTGATAGATTTGACGAATATCCTGCGATGGGAATTGAGCATCAAAAACGTGGTGAATTGTTTCGAGAAGCGTTTACTTATATTCGTAAAGCAGCGGATAATTTTCCAACTTTGAATGATAATTATTATGGTCAATTAAAAGGCGATATTGATATTTTACCAAAACCGACATCACATAAAATTCCGATGTTAGTCACAGGATTTAGCCGACAATCCATAGAATGGAATGCGGAAAATGGCGATGGTTGGATGTATTATCCTCGCAATTTGTATCAACAAAAAAATACGATTGATCAATGGCGATATTGGATTGCAAAAACGCAAGATTATGACAAACCATTTTTGCAACCTTTATACGTTGATTTGCAGGAAGATGACGACTTTTTGCCACAACCGATTCATTTAGGTTTTAGAATTGGTGCAAATCACTTAGTTGAGTATTTGCAACACTTAAAGTATGTTGGTGTCAATCATCTTTTATTAAATTTACGCTTTAATTCAAGGAATATGGAACAAACTTTAGAAGAACTTTCAGAGAAGGTTTTGGTTCATTTTCATTAATTCAACTCATCCTCAATCCTTCTCTTCAAAGAGAAGGAAGCCTAACAACAGAACTCAAAAATTCCGTCATTCCTGCGTAGGTAGGAATGACGGAAAAGTTTTGAAATTTTAGATTACAACTAATTTATGACACACTCATTTTTATAAAAAAAACATTATGCAAAAGATAATATTAATAACTGGAAGTACGGACGGAATTGGAAAATTAGCAGCTTTGAAATTCGCTAAAGCTGGACATGAAGTTTATATTCATGGTAGAAATGCTGCTAAATTAGAAAGCGTTATTTTGGAAATAAAAAAAGCATCTAATAATGAAAAAATCAATGGTTTTGTAGCTGATTTTTCGGATTTGGAAGCCGTAAAAAATATGGCTGAAAAGGTTAAGGAACAACTTTCAAAAATAGATGTATTAATCAATAATGCTGGTGTTTTCAAAAGTCCAAATATGTTGAATAAAGATGGTTTGGATTTGCGATATGTCGTCAATTATTTTGCAGCTTTTGTATTGACAAATGAATTGATTCCGTTGTTAAATCAAAGTGTAAAACCTCGAATTTTGAATCTAAGTTCGGCTGCTCAAGCACCTGTCGATTTTGATGTTTTAACAGGAAAAACGACACAAGGCGACCGAGCAACGTACGCTCAAAGTAAGTTAGCGTTGACGATGTGGAGTTTTTATTTAGCGGAAACGTTGCCAAATATCAATGTTATTGCGGTGAATCCTGGTTCGTTGTTGAACACAAATATGGTTAAAGAAGCTTTTGGACAATTTTGGGATTCTGCGGATAAAGGAGCGAACATTTTATACGATTTAGCGATTAATACAACACACGAAAATCGTTCAGGTCAATATTTTGACAATGATAATGCTCGTTTTGCGAAAGCTCATCCTGAGGCTTATAGTGAAGCTAAAATTGAGGAAATGATTAGAATTACAAAGAAAATGATAGCATGAAAATAGAAACTTTACGGAAGTTCTAACACTTTCGTAAAGTTAATTTTATATCTAATTTTTCGATTATATTCCATATATTTGAAAAATACAAACAACTAAAGTCAGATGAAAAAAGAAGCATTAGAGAAATTAACAACCGAAGAATTAGAGAAAAAGGCAAAATCTCATAAAACGCTGATTGGGATTTTTATTCCATTAATTATAGCGTTGTTTTTCTTTGTAATTAGAGATTATTTCAAAAATGAT
>JBGCFH010000390.1:0-4254 GCA_045106825.1 Saprospiraceae bacterium
TAAGCGAAGCATTGGAAACGACAAAAATCCATTCTGTTGCAGGAAAATTACCAAGTAATACCGCATTAATTACAACTCGACCTTTCCGTTCGCCACATCATACAATTAGTGATGTAGCCTTAGTTGGTGGTGGCTCTAATCCTCAACCTGGTGAGATTTCATTGGCTCATAATGGCGTTTTGTTTTTAGATGAATTGCCAGAATTCAAACGACAAGTATTGGAAGTGATGCGTCAACCGATGGAAGAACGCAAAGTGACGATTTCGAGAGCAAAGATTTCAGTGGATTATCCTGCGAGTTTTGTGTTGGTGTCGAGTATGAATCCTTGTCCTTGTGGCTATTTTAATCATCCTGACAAAGATTGTGTTTGTGCACCAGGTGTTGTGAAACGATATTTGAATAAAATTTCTGGTCCGTTGATGGATAGAATTGATTTGCATGTGGAAGTGACACCAGTTTCTTATGATGAATTGACTTCAAATGCACGACCTTCTGAAACGTCAAAAGACATTGCAAAACGAGTTGTTCAAGCTCGACAAATACAAGAAATACGATTTAAGGATTTTAAAGAAGTTCATAGTAATGCTCAAATGCCTCGACGATTGTTATTGAAAGTTTGTGAAATTGATGACGCAGGAAAGTTATTATTAAAACGTTCGATGGAAAAATTACAATTATCTGCTCGTGCTTACGATAGAATCCTCAAAGTTGCTCGAACAATTGCTGATTTGGGCGATTCTGAAAATATTAGTATCGAACATTTAGCGGAAGCGATACATTTTCGGACATTGGATAGAGAAGGTTGGGCGGAATGATTTTTAACCATAAAAGGACACAAAAATTATATCAATTCTTTTGTGTCCTTTTGATGCTTTTGTGGTTAAAACTCTAAAATATAAAATACGTACTCAAAACAAGTATTGTAATAATAATAGAAACTACCATTGCGTATTTCCATGGTGTTACATCAATTGCTTCTGTAATTGTTGGTTCATAAGGTGTTTGTTGAGGCCGAACTTTACCCATTATTAGCATATAAATAATGCTAATTGCGAATATTATTCCCATAATATGCAAGAAGTGTGGATAAGCTTGTGCTTCCAAAATACTCAATTGAGCAGCATCTGTAATGCCATTCGATTCTGCTTCTGCCAATGCGTTTCCTCTAAACATTGGTTCTAAGAATAATAAACTTGTCAGATAAGTTAAAACTCCACCAATCATCACTGTTTTTGCAGCAATCGCTGGTACTTTTTTAGTAAACATTCCGACTAAAACAACTGCCAAAATCGGAACACTCATACTGCCTAAAGATTGTTGAATATAACTAAACAAACCATCTGGTGCAAAAATGATAAAAGGTGCAATTGTCATCGAAATTAACCCTAATCCTAATCCAAAATTCTTTCCTGCTTTTACTCTTTGTAGTTCTGTAGCTTCATTATTAAAGAACTGTTTGAATAAATCAAAACCGAATAAAGTTGCACTACTATTTAATAAACTATTGAATGAACTCAATACAGCACCGAAAAGTACCGCAGCAAAAAATCCGACAAAAGCACCCGGCAATACTTCTTTAACTAATGCTGGATAAGCTTGATCAGGATTTGCTAATTGTCCATCAAAGTAATGCCACGCAATAATACCTGGTAATACGACAATTACTGGAATTAGAAACTTCACAAAGGCTGCGAATAACATTCCTTTTTGTCCTTCTTTTAAGCTTTTAGCCGCAAAAACACGCTGTAAAATCGACTGATTTGTTCCCCAATAATACATTTGTGCAATCATCATTCCCGTGAAAACGGTACTAAATGGAATCGAAGAATCGACTGCTCCAACCATATCAAATTTCTCTGGATTGCTTTCCCAAAGTACATTCAAACCATTACTAATACTATTATCACCAATTAACATTAATCCGAAAATCGGTATCAAAAGTCCACCGATTAATAAACCGATTGCATTAATTAAATCAGAAACAGCAACGGCTTTCAAACCACCAAAAATTGCATAGACAATTCCGATAGCTCCAATGACCCAAACACAAAGCCAAATCACTGACCATTCTGATATTCCTAATGCTGTTGGTAAATCAAATAGTGTACTAAATGCTAATGAACCTGAATACAAAATCGTTGGTAAAAGCACGATTCCATAAGCGAATAAGAATAAGATTGATAACAAAGATTTGGTATTCGCATCAAATCGTGTTTCTATAAACTCAGGAATCGTTGTAATGCCTGAACGCATATATTTTGGTAACAAAAATAACGCTCCAAGAATCATCGCAATAGCGGCTAAAGTTTCCCAAGCCATCACCATAATTCCTTCAGAAAAGGCTTGACCGTTTAAACCGACAATTTGCTCTGCGGATAAGTTTGTTAAAAGAAGCGAACCAGCGATGGTAATTGCACCCAAACTTCGTCCGCCTAAGAAGTAGCCATCTGCTGACTTTTCATCAGTATTTCGAGTAGCATACCAAGCGATAATAGCAACCAATGCCGTAAAACCGACAAAGGAGATAATTGTCAAAAAATCCATAATTTAATTGGTTTTATTAAGTTGTATTTTATGCTAAGGTAAGTAAATCGAAAAGTACTGCAAAAAGAAAGTGACTTTGTGGATTTTATTATTGAATATTTGATAAAAATAAAAACGCTAATTTGGTTTAAAATCCAAATTAGCGTTTCTTATTTTGAATGTAAATTCATATTATAACTTCATTCTTCTTGCCAACAAACTCGTACTTACCATTCCAAAAACAACAACCGTAACAGAACTCAAAGGCATCAAAATCGCTGCAATCACAGGCTCTAACAAACCTTGAACTGCGAAGGTTAAACCAATTACATTATAAATCAAAGACAAGACAAAACCGATACGAACCAATGTCATACTTCGCTGAACATAATTGATAAAAGTCGATAATTTTGATAATTCGGTTGCATCTAAAATCGCATCACAAGCTGGTGAAAATTGGTTTAAGTTTTCAGAAACAGCAATACCAACTTCACTTTGTTTCAACGCTCCAGCATCATTCAAACCATCACCTAACATCATGACTCTTTTGCCTTCTATTTGCATATTTTTAATGTAAATCAATTTGTCTTCAGGTTTTTGATTGAAATGCAATTGTTGTGGTAAAAACATCGAACTTAAATTTCCTCGTTCTCTATCATTATCACCAGAAAGCAAAGACAAATTAAAACGATTTTGTAAATGAATTATTAATCGTTCAATTCCATTTCGATACGTATTTTTAATCGTAAAAAAGCCTTTTATCATGCCATTGATTTCAATAAAAGTTCCTCTCGAATTAGAGATTTCCATATTGAAAATAAAACCTTCTGAACCAATTCGAACCCGATTGTCATCAATTAATGCTGCAATGCCTTGACCAATAAATTCTTGAAAATCATCTACATTAAGTTTGTTTTGATTTTCGTTTTGTTGCTGAAAATACTGACTAATCTCTTGACTAATCGGGTGTGAAGATTGTTGTACAATTGTCCATATTATATGTTGTTCGTAATCTGTCAAAGTCGTTCCTTCATAAATCAATTGATTTTTAGAAGTCGAAGTCAATGTTCCAGTTTTATCGAATACAATATTCGTGATGTTTTGCATTCGCTCAAGTACATCGGTATTTTTAATATAGAACTTATTTTTACCTAAAATTCGTAACGCATTTCCTAATGCAAACGGAATATTCAACGCAATCGCACAAGGACAAGCGATAATCAAAACCGCTGTAAACGCATTCATTGCTAATGACGAATCATTGATTAACCAATAAATACCAGTTGCGAAAGCAATAATCAAAATCGCAATAGTGAAAACTTTACCAACTTTATCAATCATTAAATTAAAGTCGGAAGTTGGTTTCGTAAATGCTTCATCATTCCACAATTGTGTTAAGTAACTTTGCGATACTTTTTTTGTTAATGTCACTTCGATAGCTTTGCCGATTTGTCGTCCGCCAGCATAAATTGTCTCACCGATTTTTTTACGAATCGGTTCAGCTTCACCAGTGACAAAACTATAATCTATATTTGCTCGACCTTTAATTAACATCGCATCAGAAGGAATTAATTCTTGATTTTTGACAATAATCGTATCGCCTTTTTCTAATTTGGTTAAGGCAATCGTTTCTGTTTTTCCATTTAAACGACGAGTTGCCGAAATCGGAAAGTAAGATTTGTAATCTCGCTCAAACGTAATTGTATCGTAAGTTTTGCGTTGAAACCATTT
>JBGCFH010000391.1:0-3302 GCA_045106825.1 Saprospiraceae bacterium
TTATTTTTTATTAACGAATCTTATAATGATTCAGGTTTTAAAATGCGGCTTTCCGAAACCTCGGGGATTAAACGCACGATGTTATAAATGCTGAGTAGTTACGTTTTTTTTTTCACTAAAAGGCCTATTGTTCAAGTCTAATACGTTCCATTACTTGCTAAAGCCTGACGAATATGAGCCAAATGATGCCGACAATGCCAAGCATACGAACCCGTCATTTCTAATAATATAAATTCTCGACCATGTTCAGGATGCGTTAGTTTTCGTTGAAAATCTGCTGTTGACATTGATTGTAGCAACTTCACCCATTTATTATGCAAACCAGTAATTAAAAACATAGAATCCGTAATATCATCGTCCAAACCATCAATCGTTTCCGCCCAAAGTCGTTCATCATAAGGTCGAATCGTCGGATTTTCTTCTGTCAATGACAATTTAAATCGAGTTAAAGCATTCAAATGCGAATCACCAAAATGATGAATCACTTGTTTAATTGTCCAGCCGTTTGGTCGATACTTCCAGTTCAATTGTTCGATTGTTAAATCATTGGTCAAAGTTTTTAAGTTCGTTGGAAGATTAGCAATATCCGAAATCCATGATTGTAAATTTGCATTATCAACCGTTTCTGGCATTTCAAATTCACCAATTGGATAGCTTAATTTTTTCATTTGTTATATTTTAAGTTGAAAAAATGAATAAATCATTCTAATAATTTATGATTAATCATCCAATATAAAATTTATATCAATAGGAAGTGTAAAATTTCGTTCATCTACCTCAGCCATTAACTGACGATATTCATTGTAATAATCATTTTTTACAAATCCAATAGAATAGTTAAAAAGGATTTGTGTTGGTTGTAAACCAACATTATGAATTTTCATAGCAAGAAACTCTTTCGCCTTATGTTTTTTCAAATATGTAATACAAGATTTTTCATCAAGAGTCCGTATTAAAAAATTATTATGTTTGAATTTTTTAGAACTATTGGGGTTACAATTTAAGCAAATTATAGTTGAAGAATAACTGTCTTGTGAATGAAATGAATAAAATGAAGAGTCCTGTGAGATAAGCAAACTGATAATTTTTTCATCTATATTCAATTCTTGACTATAAGAGAAATTTATATTAAAAAAGAAGATTACAATCAACATAATAAATAGTGTATTTTTTTCATCATTTATGTGTCTAATACCATTAGTGATCGGCAAGATTTTTGGTGAGATTCGATATTTTTACGGTGTCGGTTCTCCGAACCTTAAAAACACTCGAAATACTAATTTCTACAAACGGATTCGGTACGCTGTACCTATTTTGATGGTTAAAAGGTTCAGAGAACCGAATCCGTTTGTAGAAAATGTGATCTAATTAACGATTTTGAGGTTCAGAGAACCGAAACCGTTCAGCTTATCAAAATTCCTGCCGCTCACTAATGGTCTAATACCTGAAAAAAGGTTTCAAATCTTAAACTAAAAATATGAAGATAGATGACATTTTGAAAATATCTTATCTTTAAATACAAAAAACGGACAAATTTCTAATGAAATTCGCCCGTTATATAAACATCATTTTGATATTATCTAACCTTCTAATTTTTTTAACTCTTTATTGCTAACTGACTAATTAATCCTTTTGTGCTTGATACACCAACAATGGAATTTCTGTTTCAAAAGTCATTTGACGAGTCAAACTCGGATTGAATAAGCGTTTGAAAAACGGATAACGATGTGTCACCATCACTAACATATCAAAATTCTCATCCTCTACATAATCTTCCAATTCATCTAAAACATCATTATCATAAATGATTTTGAATTTGACATTATCGTATCGTTCTGCTAAGTCCGTCAATTCAGACATATTTGCATATTGTTCAGCATCAATATATTCACCTTTTGAAGCAATATGAACAAACGTCAATTCTGCATCGAATTTACTTATCCAACCAATCAAATCATTGATTACATTATCCGAAACATCCTCAAAACTTGTAGCATATGAAATCTTTTTGATTGGCTTATATTTTGCTTCATTCGGAATAATTAATACAGGAACGGTTGCTTTATCAACCACTTTTGCAGCATGACTTCCAAACAACCAACGACCAAAACCATCTTGACCGTCAGTTCCCATAATAATTATATCACATTGTTCTTTTTTACTCATTCTTACAATTTCTTCCACAGCCAAACCATATTCCAGCGTATGATCAATACGAATGTGACTCAATCCTAAATCATCTGCAACTTGATGCATTTTTTTATTAAACTCTTGATATTCCTGCATTTCGTATTGTTCCGTCAATTCGGTCATTTCTTCGACCATAACCATTGGCGTTGTTCCCACAATAGGAGCCGTAAAGGTGTGAACTGTAGCTATCGAAGCATTAAATTGATTTGCAATGTGTAATGCATAACGAAAAGCATTTTCGCTCGTTGCTGTAAAATCTGTTGGAAATAGTATCTTTTTCATAACTATTATATTTTAAAGTTTATGATTATCAATTTGATACTGTAAATATCCAGCTCATTGATAAAAGAGAATTTGACGTAAGTCAGTTTGTGGTGTGATTGTAGTCAATTGTGAGAATTTAAGAGATTTTTGTAAATATTGGTGAAATTGTCAGCCAAACAACCGAGCAAATTCCACAAAATTGGTTAGATAATGTGGAAGATTTTGAAAAATCGGTTTTTCGGAATATTATCAAAAAATCGTAACTTGTAGATGAATTGAACTAAATGGAAGTTCTTTGGTGTTTTATTATTTTTAATGAAAGGGAAATTATGACACATACAGAAAATTTATATCAATCTATATTATTGACTTTAGGACGAATCTCTGCGGAAGATTTAACCGAAGTTGATAACTTTTTAAAACAGTTATTAAAAAAGGAAGAAAGGAAGGAAGATAAAAAAAATAAAATCTTGGAATTTGCAGGAATTTGGAAAGATGATATTGATGAGGAATTATTTACTGAATTGACAACAGGTTTGCCAAATAAACGATTACAAGAAGATAGAAAAATTTTATGAAACTCGCATTGTTAGACACAGACATTTTATCCTACTACTTAAATTGAAGTTTTCAAAATTGACATAATGTATTAATAATCAATTAATTAACATGATTAAAATTTGTAAAAGGTCTGCTTATACTTTACTAATTCAAGTAATAACTTTAGCATCAAAATAACTCTAAAATTTGAACCTTTAGTAATATCAAGCATTTCAAGATTTACCCTTAAAAATCAGTCTTATTTTTTAAGGCTTTTTTCTAAAAAAACGAGATAGCTTTTGCAAAAT
>JBGCFH010000392.1:0-2685 GCA_045106825.1 Saprospiraceae bacterium
CAATATTTTGGATAGTTTGTATTGGTCAGATACGTCAAATTTCACGACAGAATCGGTTTTGCCAATTGTGGCAACGGCTTATGATTTGGTGACAGAAAATGATACTTTTCTAATTCCAATACAAATTGATAGTTTAGCGAATACGATTGGTTTTGAGTTGTTTTTGAATTATGATACAACAGCGATTGATTTTATTGGTTTTACGGACACAACAACGTTGATTTCTAATCTAACGATTCAAGATAACAATGGTAGTATTCAAATCAATTGGAACTCAACCGATAGTACTTTAGTCAATACGGCAAATATTCCAAGTGATACATTATTACAACTACAATTCATACATACAGACAGTTGTGAAACTTTAATTAGTTGGCAAACAGATACAACAGATTTTTATCATATCAATACAACGGTAAATATTGATGCGAATTTCACAAATGCGTTGGTAACGTTTTTACAAAATGAAATTCCACAGCAAATTCCAACGACTACGATGACAACAATTCACCCAGATTTTTATTGGCAAACAATGAATTGTGTGGAGAATTATCATTTTCAATTATCGCTTGACGATCAATTTACGCAAGTCGTTACGGATAGTTTATTGTCAGATACAACGATTTGGCAACCGAATTTGCAGCAAAGTACGACTTATTATTGGCGAGTAGCCAAAGAGGATTTTGTGGGCAATTTGTTTTGGTCAGATACATTGTTATTTACGACAGGTTTGGTTTATGCCACGACATTGACGATTGATAGTATATTGACATACAATGATACAGCCAATTTAGCATTGACGATTGATAGTGTTTTTCATATCAATGGTTTTCAATTTGATATTAATTATAATCAAAATGAAATGAATTTTGTTGGTTTATCTGATACGCTTTTCGCCAATATGCAGACCTCAACGAATAATGGCATTTTGACGATAAGTTGGTCAGATACAGGATTTTTTGATATTGTTAGTGATACTTTATTAATAATGAATTTTGAAAATATTGCAGCGTGTGAAACACCAATTACTTGGAATAATCAGTCGTTGAATTATCGTGAAAACGCCAATTTACTCAATCCGACAATTATTGATGATGGAAGTATTGAATTTTTGAATACTGATGCACCAAATTTATTAATGCCTTTTGATAATCAATTTGAGGTTTATCCGATTGTCAATTTTAATTTTCAATCGGTCGCTTGTACTGACCGTTATCAAGTTCAAATTGCGTCAAGCAACGATTTTTCAACGATTTTGTTGGATAGTTTTGTCGTAGATACATTTTTGAATGCGATACTTTTAGATCACAATTCGATTTACTTTTGGCGAGTTGGACGTTGGGATTCTCAAGATGATATTTATTGGTCGGATACATTAAGTTTTCAGACAGAAACATTGCCTGTTTTACAATTAATGACTCAAGATATAGTGACTTATAATGATACAATGACGGTAACGATTTCGGTTGAAGATGTCGTTTGGGCGAAAAAAATAGAGTTTGAATTAGCTTATGAAGATTTTGAATTACTTGGATTTTCAGATACATTGGTTGATTTGTCCATTACAAACACAAACGACACTATTCGATTTTATTGGGAAACAACTGGAACGACTTTAGCTGATTGGCTAACAGTTGTTACAGATACTTTAGTTCAACTACAATTCAAACAAAATACAACTTGCGAAACACTTTTGGAATGGACATTTGCAGAAGCAACTTACAAAAACGAATTGATACCAATAACGGTAAAAACGAATGATGGCAATATTCGATGGGTAAATGATGAAATTGCAAAATTAGCGTTTGTACCCAACGATACCGTTTTTATGCCAACGAGTTTTGATTTAGTTTGGGAAACTATCGAATGTGCGGAAACGTACTGGCTACAAATCAGTAAAGACAGTTTATTTGGAGATTTGGCTGTTGATGAAATGATGCTTTTCGATACATTTTATACGGTTGAAAATTTGGAAACGTACCAAGATTATTATTGGCAAGTCGGACAAGAAGACAGCGAAGGCATTTTTCATTGGTCATCTATTTGGACATTTCAAACCGATAGAACTACGGACGATAATCATTTGATTTTTCCAAATCCTGCGGACGAATTTGTGAATATTTGGTTTGAAAATGTCGTACCAGAAAACGCAACAATTCAACTATTTAGCGAAAGCGGACAATTGATCAAAAACTACACAACAACGATAACAAATAAGCAGGTTCAATTGAATGTTAGTGCGTTGAGTCGAGGTGTTTATTTTATTCGATTTGTGAATGAGGAATTAGTTTGGACGGAGAAAATTGTGGTTTATTGATAAGTTCTATAGTCAATCGTGTCGGTTTTCAAAACCGACACGATTTCATAAATATTCCCTATTTATTCGGAATCACAACTGTCTGAATCGCTTGTCCATCAATCGACAAATTCACCGTTTGACCATTCAAATCAATAGAAAAAGTCTTTGCTTCTGTTCCTTCATTTAATAAAACAACAACAATATTATCATCTTGCTCAACAGCCGTCACTTGCAAATCTTTATCCGAATTTTCCAAACCGATACGTTTCGCACCAGGACGAATATATTTACTAAAATGAGCCAAGGTGTAATAAATCGGTGTATAATAAACTTCATCAGCTTCTGTATCTACGATAACTGGAGCAACACACCAGTTTTTAAACCAA
>JBGCFH010000393.1:0-1975 GCA_045106825.1 Saprospiraceae bacterium
TTGGCAACTCGTCAATACAATTTAGCATTGTCGAAAGACATTGATAGTGCGATTTCGATATTCAAACACGCTCAATTTGACTTGATTATTTTAGAAACTTCGGGCATTGGTCAGTCGGATAGTGAAATCGTTGACCATGCGGACTTGTCGGTTTATGTGATGACACCAGAATTTGGTGCAGCTTCGCAGTTGGAAAAGATTGATATGTTAGATTTTGCGGATTTGATTGTCTTAAACAAATTCGATAAACGTGGTGCATTAGATGCCTTGCGAGATGTGAAAAAGCAATATCAACGCAACCGTGATTTGTGGCACGAAGATGTGAATACAATGCCAGTTTATGGTTCGATTGCTTCGCAATTTAATGATCCAGGTGTGAATGCAGTTTTTAATGAATTGTCGAGCCGTTTATTTCCAAATGAAGTTGATGAAAATTTGGAAACAGGCGAAAGCAAAAAGCAATATATTATTCCGCCAGCAAGAGTTCGTTATTTGTCAGAAATTACGGAAACGATACATCGTTATGATAAAGAAGTGGAAGAACAAAGTGATGTGGCGAGGAAGTTATTCGGTATTGAACAAACCGTGTCGGTTTTGAAAACCGACACGGTTTCGGACGATGCGATTTTCGATACGCTGAATGTTGCAAAAGATAAATTAGAACAACAATTATCCTTAGAAAATAAAGAAATTTTAGATAATTGGGAAGCGAAAAAGGCAAGTTATAAAGGCGAACATTTTACGTACTATGTGCGTGGACGAGAATTTAAAGTAGAGAATTATACCAAGTCATTATCACATAATAATATTCCAAAAATTGCTTTGCCAAAGTTCAAAGATTGGGGCGAAATCTTGCGTTGGAGCAGACAGGAAAATGTGCCAGGCGAATTTCCGTTTACGGCAGGCGTTTTTCCATTCAAACGCAAAGGCGAAGATCCGACAAGAATGTTTGCGGGCGAAGGTGGACCAGAACGCACGAACAAACGCTTTCATTATTTATCTAACGGAATGCCAGCAAAACGCCTTTCAACGGCTTTTGATAGTGTGACATTGTACGGAAATGATCCAGATTATCGTCCAGATATTTATGGAAAAGTTGGGAATTCGGGTGTAAATGTGAGTTCGTTGAATGATGCGAAAAAGTTGTATTCGGGTTTTGATTTATGCAATCCGAAAACGTCTGTTTCGATGACAATTAATGGACCTGCCGCAACGATTTGTGCTTTCTTTATGAATGCAGCGATTGACCAACAATGTGAATTTTACATTAAAGAAAATGGTTTGGAACATTTAGTCGAAGCCGCATTTAAAAAGCATTATGACGATAAAGGTTTGGCTCGACCAACATACAATGGCGAATTGCCGCAAGGCAACGATGGATTAGGTTTAATGTTATTAGGATTGACAGGTGACCAAGTACTTGAACCTGCGATTTATAACGAATTGAAAGCCAAAGCCTTAAAAGCAGTTCGTGGAACAGTTCAGGCTGATATTTTGAAAGAAGATCAAGCACAGAATACTTGTATTTTTTCAACGGAATTTTCATTGAAATTAATGGGCGATGTGCAGCAATATTTTATTGATAATTCGGTTCGTAACTTTTATTCGGTATCGATTTCGGGTTATCACATTGCGGAAGCTGGTGCAAATCCGATTTCACAATTGGCATTTACCTTGTCGAATGGTTTTACTTTCGTAGAATATTATTTGTCACGAGGCATGAACATCAATGATTTTGCACCAAATTTATCGTTTTTCTTCTCGAATGGCGTTGATCCAGAATATGCGGTTATCGGTCGGGTTGCACGAAGAATTTGGGCGAAAGCCATGAAACATAAATACAATGCAAATGATCGTTCTCAAAAGTTGAAATATCATATTCAAACTTCGGGACGTTCGTTACACGCACAAGAAATTGACTTCAACGATATTCGGACGACTTTACAAGCGTTGTATGCGATTTATGACAACTGTA
>JBGCFH010000394.1:0-17128 GCA_045106825.1 Saprospiraceae bacterium
TACTCTTTCCACGAGGTTTCGGGACAGGCTGTTAACAAAATACTCATGTAGCTAAGGCTACACTCCGTTTTTGTCGCCTCGATTAGCAATAAAATCTTAATTTCCATTCATTACTAAACTATTTTAGAATAAAGTCTATTGGATAATTTATCTTTTGTCGATAAAAAAAACTGACTTTTAGTATATGTAGTGATATATATGTAATATTTCTTTGAAGGTTACTATTCAGTAATTAAGTATCACGAAGCCAGCGTTTTTTCATAGCGTTATACAGAGAACATAATTTACGCTGTGTACCTCCATAAAAAACTCTGTGACACACTGTGGGAAACAATTAAAATACAATAATGCTGAGCAGTTACAATATTTAAATAAAGAGGTTTACGAAAAATATGTTATGCTCAAAATAAAAATTGCCTATTCCAAATAAATTGAAATAGGCAATTTGATAATTTAAACTTTCGTATATTTTGAAATTACGTTGTAGACAGAATGAGTTTCAAATCAACGATATTTCTATTTTTTATTGTTGAATAATCTTCAAACTTCCATGTTTTGTTTTCACTTCAATCAAACTATTTGATTTTCCTCTACCAATTTTTCCTTCTAATTTTAATACATCATCATCTTTTTTATTAGATTTTTTATCCATTGTTTTTGGTGTAAGCACATCTGTTTTTTCACTATTCAAAATAAGATTAAACGTACCGTTTTCAGTATCAATTATAAAATCAGTGTATTCGCCATCCAATTTTAGAGATTCTAACGAAGTCGATAAATTATCAATAATCAACTCTCCGTATTCTAAATTAAAATCGCCACTTTCTAAAATAGATTCAATTTCAAAATCAGAATTTTTTCCAACTGCTTTAATCGTTCCGACTCGACCAATCACAAAATCATCATAACGACCATTTGAATTTAACTCTGTAACTGTACCAATCTCAAAATCATCATTTCGAGAACTCGAACGAATTTCAGAAGCTTCATCAATATCAATTTCAGAGTGTTTACTCACAATGTCAATATTTTTTGCGTCACGTAATTTAATTTCACAGTGTTTAATATTAAGATTCAAACTCTTCACATTTGAGATTGTACCTTCTCCATTCGATAACTCACAATCCAAATCTTTAAAATTTGACAATTGAAAATCCCCAAATTTTAACGTGACTTTTGAGTCGCCTTGAACACCCGAAACATACATATCCCCAAACTTATTAGAAGCCGATAAACGATTTGTTTTAGGCATAACGATTTTATATTCTACCTTCCAATCCCAATTTTTAGTAGCTCCCAAAAGCCAATCAGACCAGCTTTCCTCTTGTTTTTTCTTTTCTGTTGTAGCTTTTACATAAGCAGCGTTTTTTTCAAAATCAACTTTAATTTGTTTAAAAAACTCCTCTGCTTGTGAAGCACTTTTTGCTCCAACAATTATTTTTGCTTCGATTTTAATCGTATTTTTATCCCAAGTTGTAATTGTCACTTTGCCTCGACTATTATCTAAATAAAGTTTGGCATCAGCATTTACCTTGAAGTTACGAATCACTTCCTTTGTGTAATCTTTTGCCGTCAATGATGTCGCAAAAATCATTACGACAAATAAATAGATATATTTCATAGTTATAGTTGATGATTTATAAACTGACCTTTTCATTAGTTTCTTTTTTATTCTTTTCCAAACCATTTAAAACACGTTCCAAAATTTCAATTTTAGCTTGATAATTATCAATCATTTCATTGACAATCAATTCATTATTTGCTTCTTCTCCTTGTTCTTTTAGTTCTTTTTCTAATTCCTTAAATGCCACATCTAATTCCTCAATATCATTCACAATATTTTTATCATATTTATACTTCTTGAGTTTAGACAATTGTTGATTTACCTTTTGAGAATAGAAAGATTCTAACTCTTCATATTCCTCGTTAATCGAGCCAAGTGTTACCGATTTTTGTTGTTGCATCGTCCAATAACTGCCAATAAATCCACCTGCAACTAATAAGATTAAACCAACTGCCGCAACTTTTGCATAACTATATATACGTTGTCGTAAATGAACAACTTTGGTTTTAGGCACAATAGATTCTACTTTCGGTTCTAATTCATTCAACCGAGTTTCGATATTATCCCAAAGAAATTCCTTTGGCATTTTATCATCAAATGCTTCCCTATTTTCCTTTACAAAATTTTCTAATCTCATTTTTTAGTAATTACCTGTCCCGAAACCTCGGGAGTGATTAGTTAATTTGAATTATTTGTACACAACTTATTACCTACTTAAAATCTGTTTTAATTTTTTCTTCGCTCGACTATATTGAGATTTAGATGTCGAAGTAGAAATATTTAGAATCGCTGCGATTTCCTTATGATCGTATCCTTCTAACAAGTACAAGGACAAAACAACTCGATAACCTTCTGGTAACTGTTGAATTCCTTCTTGCACCTTTGCGACCGATAATTCTACATCTTGCCAATCCGTTTCTGTTATTACTTCCGCTGCAATATCTCGTTCACCCATTTCTACCACTTGCAATCGCTTCTTTTTCAAATAATTGATACAATTATTAATAACAATTCGCTTAATCCAAGCTCCAATAGACGAATCAAAACGAAAGTAGTGTAACTTCGTAAATACATCTACAAAAGAGTTTTGTAACAAATCCTCTGCATCCGCCTCATTGTTCAACATTCTTAAGCAGATGTTGAACATTGCTCTCGAATAGAGTTGATACAACTCTCGCTGTGCTGAACGGTTTCCCGTCAAACAGCCTTCCACTATTTCTCGATGAATGTTCTTATATTCCATGTTTGAGTAGCTTCGTCATTGTTACTAAAATCTTCAATGCCTAACTTTAATTCTAATGACAGCAAATCTTAAGAAGGGTTGCGTCAATGATTAATTTAATTTTTTTATTAAAAGTAGATTGCAAATCTATAAGATATAATCCGAGTTGCAGATTATGTGTTGTGAGTTCAAAGAACATTCGAATTAGCCTTATTTTCATTGTGAATCATGAGTTAGTCGAAATACTGAACTATTCGAGTATCAACTCGTATCACAAAATTCGTAACCTTCAACTTGAATTAGATATAAATGTAATGTAGAAGATTAGCATAAACTAAGAATTTGATTATCAAATGAATAAGTATTTTTTTTATTTAAAATCGGATTATAAATAAATACTTTTTTAATAATTATAGAGTTTTCATTCTGCTTAAAGGAGTTTTGAGGTGATTTCTTGTAAGAAAATGGTCAAAACATATAAAAAATTAGAATGATAAATTAAAATAATGTTTACATTTGTGCTTGATAGTCAATTAGTTGTTTACATTTTGTGTAGTTTGATTTCTTAAACAATCAATTCTAAAAATAGAAATTATTAGAAATACAACTTTCACAAAACTTAATATGTTATTAAGTCAAATTTCAAAAACAAGTAATTGTCAAAGAGAAATATATTAGTCATTACAACATAAAGAATTATCCAAGTTATTTAGGGAAGGTTTTTTTGATAAGTTGCATTTAGTTATCATCTTGATTCAAAATAATTTATAATTGTTTTGGTCTTTTCGATAAAATTGCGACCTTTGCAATCGCCTTTATCTAAACAGGTGTTTCTTTTTAGATAACTTATTAAAAATCAATTAAATACGAATGAGAAAGGCTGATTTAGTAGCAAAGATTGCAGATAAAACAGGAATCGCAAAAGTAGATGTACTTGTAACTTTGGAAGAATTTTTCACTGAAGTGAAAAACTCTTTGTCAGAAGGAGAAAATGTTTATGTAAGAGGTTTTGGTAGCTTCATCTTAAAGGAACGTGCTAAAAAAATTGGACGTCACATTAAGAAAAATGAAGCAATTGAAATTCCTGCACATTATATTCCTGCATTCAAGCCATCAAAAGCATTTGTCGATGCAGTAAAAGAAAATGTTCCTGTAGAGGAAAAATAATATCAAAAACATAAGCAATGTCACAACGAAATTTACAAATTACGGTCATTGCAATTAGTGTTTTGTTATTCGCTGTACTTTATTTCGGAGTTAGAACAACACCGCTAAATCGCTCAACTGTTGATAAAACAAGAGCGTTAAAAGCAGAAAGTTCTACAGATACAGAAAAGCTAATTTCATCAGCAAAGGCTGATTTATCGCAAGAGCAATTAACACCTATTGTAGATATAGAAAAGAATTTACCATTACAATTATCGGATAGTTTAAGAGCTGAAAGTTATAAAGCTTTATCCAAAGAGTGGAATTCCTTAAATCAGTTTGCAGTCGGTGGTATTTATGCTCAAAAAGTAGCAGAAATACTAAACACTGAAGAAAGTTGGTCTATCACTGGAACGACTTTCGGTATTGGTCAAAAAAGAATAGCAGATGAGGAAACTCGACAATTCTGCATTGATCAAGCAGTAGCAGCTTTTAATAAAGCGATTGAAATAAATCCTAAAGAAACGCAACATAAAATTAATTTAGCATTGGTTTATGTCGAAACAAAACAACCGATGCAAGGTATCGGGATGTTGAGGGATTTAGCTAAGAAAGAACCTAACAATACATCAGTATTATTAGCATTAGGACAACTTTCTGTTCGTTCAGGTCAATACGATAAAGCTATTGAACGTTATCAACAAGTAGTTGAAATTGAGCCAGATAATTTGCGTGCATATTATGCAATGGCTCAGGTTTATCAATCACTTGGTAAAGTTCAAGACGCAATCGAAGCATATAATAAATGTTTGGCACTTTCGGATGACGATGAATTCAAATCTGGAATCCAACAAAACATAAAGAAACTAAAGTCGAATTAATTTTATATTAATTCTTATTTAAAAACTTTTTAAAAACAGGAGGAGATTATGCCTTGTGGAAAGAAACGTAAACGTCATAAAATCGCTACGCATAAGCGTAAGAAAAGATTACGTAAGAACCGTCATAAGAAGAAGAAATAGAATTTAAAATATTCTAATTTCGAGAAATTCTACTTACATCAGGTTCGACAGACAACAGCATACGAGTGATTATTATTTTATAATATATTGCTCGTATGCCTATTTATTTTAGGTAACTGAAAGCATTTTAAAGGATTTCCTTTATAATGACTTAGCCAAAACCATGTTAATAACTATAAATAGTTATTAAGTATAAAGAAATTAGTAGTCATCAAATATTTGATGACTATTCGTGCTTATGCACAATTTTTAAGGTAAGAAAACCCCAATATTCTATCCTTAGTTATTTTGTTAGTGACATTCGCTATTATACTATAAGCAACACAAACAACTGTGAATGTCAATTATTTTTTCAGTTTGCCATTCAGTAGCAGCTACCAGTAGAGTTATGTCCTAATATAACCGCTACTTTAATGGGAAAACGCCATTGAATAAAGTATTACGTGTTTGTCAAGTGATATGTTAAAGTTTGTTCCATATATGAAGTCATTCATTATAGTTGATGAATGTCAAGGTAAAATGTCCTCATAATTCTACACATTTGGAAAAAGAATTAATTATCAACGCTACACCAACAGAAGTCGAAATTGCTTTGTTGGAAGGAAGGCGATTGGTGGAAATTCATCATCAAAAAACCAATAATAATTTTACTGTTGGTGACATCTTTTTAGGCAAAATTCGTAAATTAATGCCTGGATTGAATGCTGCTTTCGTTGATATTGGTTATAAGAAAGATGCTTTTTTGCACTACACCGATTTAGGTCCCAAATTAAATTCTCTTCAAAAATTTGCTGATCAAGCTATTTCAGGAAGTTTAAAAACTCCAATGTTATCGGAGTTTAAATTTGAACCTGAAATCATCAAAACAGGGAAAGTTAATCAAGTTTTGAACCGTCGTCAGCATATTTTAGTGCAAATTTTGAAAGAACCAATTTCTACAAAAGGGCCAAGGCTAAGTTGTGAAATCACGATTCCAGGTCGATACATCGTATTGACACCTTTTGCAAATATGGTTGCCGTTTCTAAAAAAATCTCTAATAGCGAAGAACGTAAACGTTTACAAAAATTAGCGGAAAGTATTCGTCCTAAGAATTTCGGTTTAATTATTCGTACAGCAGCAGAAGGAAAAAAAGTAGCAGATTTACACGAAGAGTTATTGTTACTGCTAAGTAAATGGAAACAAGTACATGAACAGCTACACAAGGTTAAGCCACCTAAAAAGCTACTTAGTGAATTAGATAAAACATCAAGTATTTTACGAGATATTTTAAGTAGTTCGTTTAATAAAATTGTGGTCAATGATAAAGAGTTATTTATCAGTATCCGAAGTTATTTGAATCAAATCGCTCCTGATAAGGTCAAAATCGTCAATTATCATGGTTCTAACAAGCCTATTTTTGATACTTATGGTATAACGAAACAAATCAAATCGTCTTTCGGTAAAACGGCAACGATGCCAAGTGGCGCGTATTTGATTATCGAACATACGGAAGCAATGCACGTTATTGACGTGAATAGTGGTCACAAAACAAGTCGTCAAGATCAAGAAACGAGTACAATGGCGGTCAACTTAGAAGCAGTTGAGGAAATTGCTCGTCAACTACGACTACGAGATATCGGAGGTATTATCATCGTGGATTTCATTGATATGAAAGCTCCAGAGAATAAGAAAAAACTCTATGAGGCGATGAAAAAAGCGATGAAGATTGATAGAGCTCAACATACGATTTTGCCATTGAGTAAGTTCGGATTGATGCAAATCACTCGTCAACGTGTTCGTCCCGAAATCCACATTAATACAGCAGAAAAATGTCCTACTTGTAAAGGAACAGGTAAGATTAACCCAACTGTTTTATTGACAGATGAGATAGAAAGAGATTTGAATTTTATTGTAAATTCGCAACCTCCAGCAGCATTGACCTTGGAAGTTCATCCTTTTGTACATGCGTATTTGAAAAAAGGATTGCCAAGTATACAAATGCGTTGGTTTATTCAGTTTAGCCGTTGGATAAAAGTGAAACCTAATACGAATTTGCAAATGATTGAATATAAATTCTTTGACGAAAATGACGAAGAAATTCGATTGAATTAAATGTGTTACGAGTTGCGAGTTACGGGTTTTACGTAAAACTCGCAACTCACAACTCGCAATTTTTACTGATGCCTTCTCCCTTTTTAAGAATTAATGAAGATTTAATTTTACATCAACCACAGATTGATTTTGCAGAAGAATTATTTACTTTAGTTGATGCGAACAGAACCTACTTACAAGAATGGTTACCTTGGGTAAACTCGACCAAATCTCCTAAAGATTCTCAACAGTTTTTGAAAGAAGCTCGCCGATTTAGTTTTGGTGGTCAACAGTTTCATACCATAATTATTTATAAAGAAAAAATCGTGGGTTTAGTTGGTTTCAATGCTATTCATAAAAATCATAAAAAAGGTGAAATCGGTTATTGGATTGCTCAAGATATGCAAGGAAAAGGCATTGTTACAAAATCGATTAAACGTTTAATCAACTATGGATTTAAGCATTTGGATTTAAATCGAATATTGATTCGAGTCGCTACCGAAAACTTTAAAAGTAAGCGTATTCCTCAACGGTTAGGCTTCACTTATGAAGGTACACTTCGAAGTGATTTATTTCAAAATAATCGGTTTTTGGATATAGAAATTTATGGTTTGTTAAAGTCAGAGTTTGAGAAATAAAATAATTAAGGTTTGATATAATATGAAGTTAATCACAGATTTTGTATAAAAAGATGCTTGACAAACTATGAATCAAGCATCTTTTTATTTTTTAATTTTCATTAGTTCCAATTGATTTTACGCCCCGAAATCTCGGTGGTGACTATAAAATTAATGTCACTAATGCCTTTGGCGAAAATTGTCAATGAGCCATTTATTTTTAATGAAATGAAAATTGAACATATTTTAAAATTCTATTATTTGTTTTCGGAGCAATTTATTTATAAAAATAATAATTCATCAAATACTTAATCTTCAACTTCAAAACCATACAAATTTTTGGGACAAGCCTAAAATAAGACAATCTAATTTGATGGGAACATTCCGATACAATCGGAATGTGTATGGTTTTAAAATCTGGAACTTGAATGACTTATTAAAAAATAACATTATAAAAATCATATTAATGTGATTTTCATTCCTTGTAATGAATTGCGTCTCTACATTTTTAGTCATTCCCTACTAATTTTTAGATTTTTACGTTAAGATATTGTTACACTCGTATAATTTTTATGTCGTTAGTGTAAGAATGGTAGTTTTATCATTAGGTTTTGATAAGACTATAATTACCTATTACAATAGTATTTTGCTTAAAAATTACAAATTAACAACCGTTGTGTATTATTTTTCTACCTAATATATAACATTCTAATTATTAATAAAATCTATGAATCGCATTAAGATATTATTTATTGGATTATTGTGTTTGGGAGTTTTTTTGACAGAAAGTTCTGCTCAAGTAACGGAGTTTTCGGAAGATTCTAAAACATTCTTAAATGAATTAGGGCAATATGTAAATGCTTCTAACAAAACAATGAAACCTGTATTTGAGAAATTTTCTGAGGATTTGAATACAGGAAGATATACACCAGAGCAATTTGAAAAAATTCGAGAACTGGCAAATATGATGGTGAAACGCAAAATGCGTAGTAATCCTTATTTTTTAGGATATTTGAAAAGCTTGAATATGATGGAAAATAAAGGGTTAATCGGTATGCAGTTTGACGGCTGGATGACTACGAATAAGCAAATGTTGGGCGAATTGAAAAGTTCAAAAAACCGTGACTTCGGAAACTATTTACAGTTTTGTGCTGATTTATTTGATAAATCGACTTTGAGGTATTCTCCTGGAGGTTTGTCTTGGCAAGTTACAACTCAAGCATATGAATTTGGTTACGAAAATGTTCCTTTTGTGAAAATGAAAAATCATGATTTGATAGGTATTCGTAAAGTGGATTCGATTGTGGTTAAAAATACAAGTGGAACATATTATCCATTAGAGTTTAAGTGGAAAGGAGAAAAAGGGCAGGTTGATTGGGCGAGAACTGGATTGACGGATAAGGTATTTTGTACATTTGATGCATATGAAGTAATTACAAAAACAAACAACTATCAAGTTGATAAAGTAACATTTCATCATCCAACTTTTTTTGATACACCAATTGAGGGAAAATTTGAAGATAAGGTAATTGTTACGACAGGAATCGTGTCTTATCCACGTTTTGAATCATATGATAAGAACCTGAAAATTGATAATGTTGGGGAAAATATTAATTATCGTGGCGGTTTTAGTTTAGAAGGTTCGAGTGTGATTGGTTTTGGTGATAGATTAAATCCTGCCGAAATGGATTTTTTGAAAGGCACTGGTAATCTGGCTATTAATACCAAAGCACAAAAGTATGTAATTCGTCGAGGTGAAAGAATCATCGCTCAAGATGTAGAAACAAGTTTGTATTTTGAGGATGACTCCATTTATCATCCGGGTATTGATTTTCGATTTGATATAAAAGAACGTCAGTTGACGATGACTCGTAAAGGAACAGGTAGTTCACAGATTGCTTTTTTTAATTCTTATCATCAGTTAGAGATGGAGGTTGAAAAAGTTGCCTGGCAGATTGATACGGATTCTATCGAAATTGGTCAAGGAGGTATGTCGAATATTAGTAATCGACCGAAAAAAGGAGAGTTCGAATCGCTGGCATATTATAATGATAGAGATTATCGACGGATTCAAAATATTGCGGATTATAATCCAATTTCTACGATGAAAGCTTATGTTGAATATCGTGAAAAGAAGGAAGGTTATTCAAAAGATTCTGCAAGAGTTTTAGATGCGAATTTGTTGGCAAAAAGACTGAATCCTCGTTTAAATCTTGTTTCTGTGAAAGGCTTATTGAATAACTTAGTTGAAGATGGATTTATTTTTTATGATGACGAACGAGAGGTGGTTTACGTAAAGGAAAAAACATTTCACTATGCGGAAGCAAGTCGTAAAAAACGAGATTTTGATGTAATTCGAGCAATATCTGAATCAAAACGTAATAATGGCGTTTTGAATTTACAGAATCAACAAATGATTTTAAATGGTGTGAATAGTATTACATTGAGTGATTCACAATTAGTAGCAATAAAACCGCTTACGAAGGAAGTAACGTTCAATAAGAATAGAGATATGGACTTCAATGGGCAAGTTTTTGCAGGTTTTGGTATATTTTGGGGAAGTAATTTTCATTTTAAATATGAGAAATTTTTAATGGAATTAGATTCTGTAAATGAATTTATGTTACGTATTCCGACTGGTGATAGGGATCGTTTGAATATGCCAATTTTAGCATCATTGACAACGTTGATTGAAGATATGAATGCGATTGTTGAAATCGATACGTCCTTCAATAAATCTTCTCGAATACCAATCTCTCGATTTCCTCGATTAACCAGTTTGAACAATTCGAGGGTTTATTATTCGGATAAATCAACGGCAGGAGGTGCTTACAAACGAGATAATTTTTATTTTGAATTAGATCCTTTTGTTATTGATAGTTTGGATGGTTTTGATCCAGAAGGTGTTCAGTTTGATGGTCAGTTGGTTTCTGCGGAGATATTTCCAGAATTTCGGGAGGTACTTCGAGTACAAAATGAGGATTTATCTTTAGGTTTTACGACTCAAACACCGCCCGAAGGTTATCCATTGTATAATGGAAAAGGTAAATTTGATAAAACCATTCAATTAGGAAATAAAGGATTGACGGGAAAAGGTACGGTAAGTTATTTGGGATCAACGATTAACTCGGATGATATTTTGTTTCAACCGAATCGAATGACCGCAACATCAAAATCGTTTGATTTGGAAGAACAAACTTCACCAGTTGAGTTTCCGAATGTACATGGTGAACAGGTAAAAGTTGATTGGCGACCATACAAAGATAGTATGTACGTTCAGTCTGAAACAAAGCCATTTGATATTTTTAATACAAGTTATCAGTTAGAAGGTTTATTAATTATGACACCTGGTGGTGTTTATGGAAATGGTGAGTTTGATTGGTCTGATGGTACATTGTTCTCAAAAAGTATGCGTTTTGGTACATTTGATATTCAGGCAGATACTTCTGATTTAAATATTAAAACTCAAGATGAAGAGGAAGCATTAGCTTTTAGTACAAAGAATGTAAACTCAAATATTGATTTTGATAAACAATTAGGAAAATTTAAATCGAACTCGACTGCGATTAATACAGAAATGCCTTATACACAGTATAAAACCTCGATGAATGAGTTTGAATGGGATATGAATGAAAAGGAAATTTCCTTTGAATCTACGAATAACAATGCCGTCTTTGTATCAACGCATCCAAATCAGTATGAGTTGAGTTTTTCGGGTGAAAAAGCGAATTATAACTTGGAAACAAACTTATTAAAAATCGAAGGTGTACCACAAATTAAGGTAGCTGATGCATTGATTATACCAAATGATGGTTTAGTAGAGATTGAAGCAAATGCCGATATGAAACCATTAGAGAAAGTAACGATTATTGCAGATACTCTAAACCGTTTTCACACTATAAAAGATGCACAAACTTTTATTACAAGTAAGCGAGATTATCAAGCAAATAATGGAATATATGATTATAATGTAGGTAGTAAAAAACAGCAAATATTATTTAAATCCATCTTAGTCGGTAGAGAAAAGAACAAGGAATTAGTTACGAAGGCAACTGGTACTTTGGCAGAAACTGATAAATTTATCGTTGATGAAAATGTAAGTTATAAAGGTGTTGTAGATTTAGACGCAAGATATAAAGAATTGAAATTTAAGGGATTCTTAAAGTTAGAAGCACAAGGCTTGTTGGGAGCAGAATGGTTTTCTATCAATGAACGTATCAATAAAGATAACGTATTGATTCCATACAATCGACCTCGAAACGAATTAGGAAAACGTCTTGAAGTTGGTATTCGCATAGAGTATGATTCTACCGAAATTTATCCTTTGGTAATGACTGCACCGAAATCACAGCGAGATATTGAAGTATTTGATGCAGTAGGAGTTATTAAGCCAGATAATGTTGCAAAAGTATTTTATTTTGGTGATTCTACAAAAGTATTGAATGGTGCAAAACGTGGTAATATGGCTATTTTTCGTAATGCTGATGGCAAAGTGACCACCGAAGGAACTTATAATTTAGCTCAAAAATTAGATGGTTTAAAGATTAAAGCTGTAGGTCAATCTGTTTCTTATTATGATCAAAATAAAATTCAGATGGATTTGATGCTTGGAGTTGGTTTTCAAATTCCTGAAAAACTGATGACACTTATGATTCGTGATATTGAAACAAATTCTTTTGATGTACCAGAAGCTAATTATGAAAGTGATTATTTTCCAAATGCACTGGCAGAGTTTTTACCAAATGATAAAGAATTAGAAAAATCGAATGAACAATTATCACAATTCAGTAGGTTATTTTTGCCAAAAGATATTACAAATCAATACTCTATTATTTTTGGGCATGTACCAATGGTTTGGAATCGTGATGTACAATCTTTTTTATCTAAAGGAAGCACCTTAGGATTAGCTTATATTAATGGAACACCGATAAGTAAACAGACAAAAGCACATGTAGAGTTTAGAATGACTCGACAAGCAGATGAAATGAATATTTATATTGAATCGGCAGGTGGAAATTATTATTATTTTAATTATAGAATTACAGAAGGTAATGGTGTTGTGAGTATTTTTTCTAATAATACTAACTTTATGGATGCTTACAAAGGCATGAAAAAGAAAGAAACTCAGTTCAAAACAAAGGATATTGATGTTGTTGTATTACCAACCGGACCAGGTGCAGTAACTTATTTCTTACGTCGTGCCGCTTTGGCAAATGAATAAATTTTGACTCGAATGTTTGAATGTGCCGATTTTATCGGCACATTCAAACATTCAAATATTCAAACATAACAAATGGATTTAATAGAACAGTTTCAGCGAAAAGCAAAAGTTAAAAAGAAACAAAATCGAAATTACTACAAGCGTTTAGGTCGAAAGAATACGAAAGGATTAGATGATGTATTTCATAGTTTACATGATTCGGTTTTTGAAGAAATTGATTGTTTAGAATGTGCCAATTGTTGTAAGACAACAAGCCCAATGTTTACAAAAACAGATGTTAGCCGAATTGCAAAACATCAAAAAATGTCAGTTTCGGAATTTACGAAAAAATATCTTCGAGTAGATGAAGATGGTGATACGGTTTTGAAATCGTCACCTTGTCCATTTTTAGGTAAGGATAATTATTGTGGAATTTATGAAGCTCGACCAAAAGCTTGTCGTGAATATCCACATACAAATCGTAAACAAATGCATCAAATTTTGCATACAACATATTTGAATACCTTGGTTTGTCCAGCAGTTTTTGAGTTAACGGAACAATTAAAAAAAATCTTACCTGAACGAGAAATGTGATTTTTTGTGTTTTGTTGCCTGTCCTAAATGGTCGGTGATTCAGGTGTTTGAATGTTCAAATGTTTTCTAAACACTCGAACATTCAAACACTCAAACACAAAAAATTACCTCACCAATAAAATTTCTCCTTTTTTAATAATTGGATTACTATCTAATGGTGTTTTATATTCCATAATCCAAACATAAGTATCTTGAGGTAACTTTGTGCCATTTATTTCTCCATTCCAACCCAAATCACTTGGTGTCGCTGAATTTGTCTCATAAACAATTTGTCCCCAACGACTAAAGACTATAAATCTAAAATTGGTAAACTCACAACCATCTTGAATGATTGGAAAAATGTAGTCATTTGAGCCATCATTATTTGGACTAAAAGCGTTTGGCATTGCAGTGATGCACTCACAAGTTTCTTCCAAAACAATCATTTCGTCCTCAGATGAACAACCATTTTCTGTAACAGTAACACTATAAGTTCCTGCCGAATTGACGACAATTGCAGCGCCAGTTGAACCGTCACTCCATTGATAACTGCGATTGTTTCCATCAAAAGCATTAATTGTAATTTCTTCACCAGTACAAATAGTTACATCATCACCAAGGTCAACCAAAGGCAATGGAACTGGCACTAAGGTAATAGAATCATTACTCATACAACCTACCGAAGCATCTGTTAAAGTCAAGTAATACGTACCTGAAGTTGTTGCAGTAAATGAACTATTTGTAGAGCCATCTTGCCACAAATAATTCATACTGGCAATTCCAATTGTTGTAATTTCTACAGATTCCCCATCACAAATTGTAGTATCATTTGCAAATACTATATCGGGCAATGGAACAACCGTGATACTAATTGTGTCACTGGCTTTACAACCACTCGGATTAGTTGTTGTTAAAATATAATCTCCTGTATTTTTTACAGTTATATTGTTATTTGTCGAACCATTATTCCACAAAAAGAATACATCAATAAGTGATGAACTTAACATAATAGAATCGCCTTCACAAATACTCACATCATCGCCCAAAGTCGGTGGAGTTCCAGGAATTAAACTCAGTAATGTGGTCACAATACTATCACAACCGTCAGTAGAAGTCAATGTATCGAAGTAAGTACCAGCTTGTGTTTGCCAAGCATTTTGTAAAAACACAGAATCACCAACACATATACTCGTACTTCTATTTGATGAATAGGTAATCAAATTAAGTTCTGTTACAACAATACTATCACAACCATCGACAACAGATTGTAGCGTATCATTGTAAAATCCGTTTTGTGTTTGCCAAGCATTTTGTAAAAACACAGAATCACCAGCACAAATAATTGTATTAACAAAAGAAGTATAACTGGTCAATGATAATTGTGTCGTCAAAATACTATCACAACCATTCCATGTTGTCAAT
Source organism: Saprospiraceae bacterium (assembly GCA_045106825.1). Lineage (GTDB taxonomy): Bacteria > Bacteroidota > Bacteroidia > Chitinophagales > Saprospiraceae > CAWVWD01. The sequence continues at coordinate 14,838 of JBGCFH010000394.1, forward strand.
GTATCATTGTAAAATCCAGCTTGTGTTTGCCAAGCACCACCGATGAAAAGACTATCACCAACACAAGTCGAAGCAGTCAAAGACGTTGCACTTGAATTATTAATAGTAATTGTAACATTATCAGATTCATTACACATTTGAACTAATGAAATATCGTCTAAACCTGTATCATTTCCTGATTGTGCTAAGTTTTGATTCATGATACAAAAATTAGCAGAAGTCAAGCTGCCCGAGTTCCATATGAATGAAATTTCTTGCCATTGACAAGTTGTACTTGAAAGTGTTGTTACACCACTAATAGATGTTCCGTTTGCTTCTACAAAAACTTGTGCAGGACTTCCTGAAACGGTACTTATTGCCCAATATGAAAAGACATAATTTGTATTTGGAGTAACTGTTACCGTTTGACACCACATTGAAGTATTAGGTGTAGAGGAACAATTTAAAACCAACATATTTGTTCCTGTTGGTGTATGATCTCCACATGATGCAAAATTACTATGAACACTATTTGGATTCGTAGTTACAGCATAAGTACCATTATTAGATACTAAGCCCCAAGTTCCGCCAGTTCCTGGGGTATGACCAGTTGTAAATCCTGTGTTTCCTAATTCAAAATCACCATTTGTAATTAAGTTACCTCCGATAGGTGTTGATACCGAATAAGTGTATGTTGTAGTAGAATTAGGCGTTGCAATAGGATTTGGGCTGGCAGGATTATTTAAACCTATTGTTGGTGTCCATTCATAAATAGCGTTTACAGGAATACTTCCAGTTGTTGATGTATTAAGTTGGACAGGAGCAGGATTACACAAGAAAGTATTTGCTGTATTAACGCTAACAGTATAACCACATTGTGCGGTTAATCGTGTTAATGTAAGACTTAAACATAAGATGAATAGTAGAATTTTTTTCATTGGAGTGATTTTTAAATTTGTAATTTATTGAAAATCAAAAAAAATGATTGATTTTTTTATAAAAAAACACATCTTTTCCTTGTTATATATGATAATATCATATATATTTATATTGTTTTTGAATCAAAGATACAAATGTTGTTTGGTTAAATATACCTTTACAACACTTTGACAATTATGAAAATCAGTAAAATTAACAATCCTAATTATAAAAATTAATGAATTATGATAACCAGAAAAATTTTCCCTTATTGCATATGTTTTTTAATGTCCTTTTGCTTTATTAACTATGCAACTGCTCAAAATGAAGGCGTGTCTAAAAAAGAAATTAAGGAGTACGAAACTTTAATAGCCGACTGTTATGATGAAGATGGTAATCCGCTTGAAGTTAGTAAAACTGATGCTGCTCGTATAGAAGTAATCTATAAAAATATGACAGAGAAGCAAAAACAAAAATTAGAAAAAAAGGATTTACCGAATCCAACCGATGTATCGGGAACAGCAAAAGGTGTTAAAAAGATAAGTGAATTATTACCTTCGGATGCGACTTACTTTATAGATGAAAAGGCAATTTCGTCAGAAGAAGCATTGGAAACGATTAATGGCAAACGTTTTCGAATGGTTCGGAAAAAGAAAGATGAAGGTTATGAATTTCATATAACCTTATTGTAATTTTTTATCTTGATAAGAAATTCAGTGATTAAGCCATATTCATCTTTTGATGAATATGGCTTTTAATTTCTACGATAGTTGTTATTTCGCTTAAGCGAACCTTGACCTTTTTGATTATTAAATTGATTAACTTTTTGTTGATTTTTTTTGGAATGCAGTGTTTTTCGATACTTAAAATCACTTTGATTCTGTTTACCTTTCATTCGCTTTTTTGACTTCTGCTTATTATTTTTTATTGAGACATAAGTCATCACCTCCTTATTATTACTTATAGTATTTGAGCTTTTAAAACGCAATTTCCATAACTCAGAAATCGTATCAAGAACTAAAGGTAATTTTTCAATTTCACTGATTTTAATCGTAATATAATTCAAATCAATAAGTGCATAATTAGACATTATACGAATAGTAAAATGATATACTTTTCTATTATCTAATTCTATGAACTTAATTTTTTGAGCATAAAAATGAGTTAAATAAATACCTTCTTTATCAATTACAACCAATTTTTTAAAGTCAAACCCTAAAATCAAAATAAAAAACTCTATTAGTAATACTACTACGTTAAGACATAAATTTAAGTAACTTTACATTATGTCAAATAATACTGAATTAGTAACAAAAAAGGAGTTGGAAATTTTGGAAGAAATAGCAAGGAGTCAAAAACTATCTAAACGAGTTGTATCTCGCAGTAGAATGTTG
>JBGCFH010000395.1:0-5406 GCA_045106825.1 Saprospiraceae bacterium
AAAAGGCATAATAAGCACAAAAGGTATTCACAAAAGAATTAATAAATATAACTTTTGTGAATACCTTTTGTGCCTATTGATTCTTTTGTGGTTCAAAAAATATTAATTTCATACATTAAAAGTTTTTATGAGAAAACCCTTATACAGTTAAATACTTCGACAGAATTAACAGAATTTTACAGGATTTATAAATAATTGAGAATATTGCAACTCACCAATTATCAAACCTGACAGTTTTTTTAAATCTGTCAGGTTTTTTATGATAAATATGTCTACCTACTTACCAATAATTTAATAATCAATTTGTTATTTACAAACGATTCTTATTGACAATATTTAATAGTTCCTCTCGATAATTTTTACCTATTGGTAAATGTTTTTTCTCTACTTCGACCATATTACCAATCACGGCACTAATTTTCTTTAAATTCACGATATACGAACGGTGAATACGTTTGAAAATATCGGATGGTAATTTAGCCTCTAAAGACTTCATCGTTTGTAAGGTGATAACTCTCGAAGTTGGCATTTTGATAATGACATAATCCTTTAAGCCTTCGATATACAAAATATCGGCATAATTAATTTTAATTAATTTTTTATCCGCTTTCACGAATATAAAATCTGCTTTTTCGGTTGTTTCTACATCGTTTGAAGTTGCTACCGAATCATTTTGCAATTCTAACTGAGCCATTGCTTTATTGACTGCTTTCATGAATCGCTCAAACGAAATCGGCTTTAACAAATAGTCAATGACATTCAATTCATATCCTTCAATCGCATAATTTGGATAAGCTGTCGTGAAAATCACCAAAGGCGGATTAGACAAAGATTTCAAAAAATCAATTCCTGTCAATTGTGGCATTTGAATATCCAAAAACATAATATCAACTTCCTCCCTTGATAAGACATCAAATGCTTGAATTGCATTTTCACATCTTGCGACCAATTCCAAACTTGGTAACTTATCAATATACGTTTCCATTACATCCAACGCTAAAGGTTCATCATCTACAATTATTACTCTTGCCATTTTTTAAGTATTAAATATGAAGTATTAGGTATAAAATATTTAAAAATACTACCTTTTTAACTTCTTGTTTAGTTTATTTTCGTTATTTGAAATATCAATAATAGTTGCTATTTATTGAAAATATGATTTTTTTTAATAAAAAAAAGACGAGCGATTATAGAAATCCGATGAATTGGGAATTATAAATTAAGAATGATGAATAATAGTATTTTGACTAAGGTTAGTTAACCAGTTATGAGATTGTATCAAAAGTACAGAAAATTATTATTATAAATAATAATAATAAAACTATATAAGCGATTGATTTTCAGATAATAAACCTGACAGGTTTTTGAAATCTGTCAGGTTTTGAAACAACCTCAAGTGACTAATCTTAGTCTTACTTCTCCACCACGTTATTCGGAATCAAATGCTCCAAACCTGCACGTAAAGAATCTTTATATTTTGGTAATATTTTTTTGAAACGTTCGACTGTTCCCCAAAGTGTTTGGTAAGAAATTCCGCCGGAAGCGTTTTTGTGTCCGCCACCTTTGAAGTATTTTTTTGCAATTTCTTGAACCGAGAAATCACCAGTTGATCGTAAAGACAACTTCACGATATTTGGCTGCTCTGTAATCAATACTGCAAATCGAATGTGTTTTATCTTCAAAATATAATTCACAATACCTTCTGTATCACCACGTTGTATATCAAATCGTTTGTAATCATGTTGACTCAAAACGATGATTCCTGTACAATATTCATCGAAAATTTTCATTACTCGATTGCTCAAACAATAACTTAACAAACGCAATTGTTTCTCTGTCATGGAGTTGAATAATCGGTCTTGAATGCCGTAGTCATCAACTCCTAACTCTACCAAATCAGCAGCCGTTTTATACAATTTTGCAGAGGTAGAATACTTGAAAGAACCTGTATCTGTTAGTATTCCGACAAATAAATCTGATGCAACACGAACATCTAAATTCGCTCGATCATCCAATAAGTGAATAAAATCATATACCAACTCACAAGTAGAACTTGCAGAAGTATCTGAAAGTGTATAATCTGCAAAATCTTCTGGGTTGATATGATGATCTATCAATACTTTTGGCGTTTCTGTTTGAGCGGCTACAAACTTGCCTAAGTCATCAATTCGATTTAAACCATTGAAATCCAAACAAAAAATTAATTCTGAATCGTTTATTATTGTTTCCGAACGTTCAGGTTCATTATCATAAATGATAATTTCATTCGAGCCTTCCATCCATTCTACAAAATCGGGAAATTCAGAAGGAAAAAGAACTGTTGTATCATGACCAATATTATCCAAATATTTTTGAAGCCCAAGACTTGAACCGATAGCATCTCCATCAGGATTGCGATGCGAAAGAATAGCGACACGCTTTGGTTGAGCTAATAAATCTTTTAGTGAGTCTATATTATTCATTAATAATTAAATATTTATATGTTATGTTTATTATAAAACTATTTTGTTTTTTTGTTAAATTCGGGTTTATTAAACCATCAATTTTTCAATATATTGATAATAATCTAAAAAATAAAGTTTGTGCTAATTTAATAATACAATTGATAACACATACAGAAATGGTTAAATCATAAATATATTTTTTGTATCCGTTATGAATTTGTGTACATTTGCACCAAATTTCAGAATGATACTAAATACGAATTATTTTGAAATGCAAATTTAAGAATCATAATTTAACAGTTCGACAATTTAACCAACTAATTTAAACACCAATATTTAAAAAATAGTTGTAGAAATAATAAATTTTCGAACATAACTAAAGTGAAAAATAATTAAGAATGGCTGGTAACAGAACTTTCACAATGATTAAGCCTGACGCAATGGCTGCAGGTCACGCAGGTGCAATTTTAGCAAAAATTAATGAAGGTGGATTTCGTATTGTAGCAATGAAGTTGAAAAAAATGTCTGCGGAAGAAGCAGGAAACTTCTACGCAGTACACAAAGAACGTCCATTCTATGGTGAATTAGTAGAATTTATGTCTTCAGGACCAATCATCGCAGCAGTTTTAGAAAAAGATAATGCAGTTGTTGATTTTCGTACACTAATCGGTGCTACAAATCCTGCGGAAGCAGCAGAAGGTACAATCCGTAAAATGTATGCAAAAAGCATCGGTGAAAACGCTGTTCACGGTTCAGATTCTGATGAAAATGCAAAAATCGAAAGTTTCTTCCATTTTGCAGAAACTGAAATGGTTGGATAAAATCATTGTTGCATTGCTTTATTGTTAAACTGTTTATTATTAACAGTATTTATAAAGAAATAATCACGTAATAAAACATATAGAAGCAATCGAAAATCTTTCGATTGCTTTTTTTGCTAAATAGGTTTAAGGTTTGTTGTTTTAACAAGTTTTATATTAATTTTTTTAATTAATAATACAACAACCCCCAAAATCTAATCATTCAAAAACGTCCTATCTATTATCTCAACTCAAATCATGGAAAAGTAGTGATTAAACGATTCGTTATTGATGAATTAAATCACTAAATCACAAATCACAAAAAATTCTAAATCATGGGTTCTTCTTATCCGAAGGAAAAAATTAAAGTGCTATTATTAGAAGGGATTCACCAAAATGCAGTGAAAACCTTTCAAGATGCTGGTTATACGAATATTGAACTGTTAAGCGGTGCATTGCCAGAAGCAGAATTGATTGAAAAAATCAAAGATGTTAGTATTGTCGGTATTCGCTCCAAAACACAATTAACAGCAAAGGTTTTGACTGCTGCCGAAAGACTTTGGGGCATCGCAGCTTTTTGTATCGGTACAAATCAGATTGACTTGGGAACTGCTGCCAAACAAGGAAAAGTCGTATTTAATTCGCCTTACAGTAATACTCGTTCTGTCGCAGAATTAGTTATTGCAGAGATTATTTTTTTGATGCGTGGTATTCCTCAAAAAAATGCAGCCGCACACGAAAGTGTATGGTTAAAAAGTGCAAAAGGAAGTAATGAAGTTCGTGGTAAAGTGTTAGGAATCGTAGGTTACGGACATATCGGAACGCAAGTTTCTGTTTTAGCAGAATCTATGGGTTTAAAGGTAATCTACTACGATATTATCCCAAAATTACCGATGGGAAATGCAACTGCAGTTGGTTCTTTGGAGGAGTTATTAGCTCAATCTGATGTCGTTTCGTTACATGTTCCTTCGACACCGTTAACCAAAAATATGATTGGTGCAGCCGAATTTGCAAAAATGCAAAAAGGAAAATTCTTAATTAATCTAAGTCGTGGAAATGTTGTTGTGATTGAAGACTTGAAAGCGGCATTAGAAAGCGGACAAGTTGGCGGTGCAGCCGTAGATGTATTTCCTGTCGAACCTAAGACGAATAAGGATCCGTTTACAACACCTTTACAAGGATATACGAATGTAATTTTAACGCCTCATATTGGTGGTTCGACACAAGAAGCACAAGAAAATATCGGTATTGATGCTGCTATGAAATTGATTAATTATTTGGATAATGGCTCAACGGTCGGTTCTCATACTGTTCCAGAGTTACATTTGCCAAAACAAGAAGGAACGCACCGAATCTTACACATTCACCAAAATGTACCTGGTGTAATGTCTAAAATCAATCAAATTCTTTCTCGTGAAAATATCAACGTTGTTGGTCAATATTTGAAAACGAATGAGGATATTGGTTATGTGGTTTTGGACGTTCGGGAGTTTGTTTCTCAAGAAGTCGTGAATGAGTTAAAAACATTAGATTCTACAATTAAAGCGAGAGTCTTGTATTAAAAGTATTCGATGAAAGACACTTTCAAAGTGTCTTTCATCTTCAATATTATCATTTTTTTATCTTTTCCTGTTACCAAATTATCAATACATTTAATCACAATTCCTTCTAATTATCTAAACTTATTCAGTCCTCTTCACTTAGTATTGAGATAAAAATAACTATACATTCTTGACTTGCCTTTTTTATCAATAATTTCGTTGATTCCGAGGACTCGGGACGTCGAAGCAAAGGCTTCGACTGCGTTTTTTGCCTTATTTTTGACAAAAAATCCTGCGTCAAAGAATGTACAGTTATTTATATTTTAATACTTATTTAATTCAATTTAAAATATCGTTACAGTTATTTTAACTAAAAAAGACTGTCTTTAAAAACAGCCTTTTTATCCTTTAAATGTTGTAGTTAAATAAGTTTGTATTAATCTACCGTACCCATATAGATGGGCAAGGGTAAATTTTTATAAAAACATTATGGAAAATGATTGATAAATGGTGTCGTAGCTACGCTACTTTGTAGGTATTTGGCTACTATTTTCTACAGACAGAGTCAGAGCTAAAGCTCTTATTATATTAATTTTCTATCAAAATACGATAAAAGAGCGT
>JBGCFH010000396.1:0-1695 GCA_045106825.1 Saprospiraceae bacterium
AAAATTATTCAACTTCACACCGGCCTCATCTGTAACCATGCCATTTACCGTTACGGTAGATAAAGCATTTAAAGTATCTGCTTGCGCAACAGGATTTCCATTAATTAATGCTGTTGTATTTTCCAATAAACAATTTATCGCATTATTAAAATTCGTACCTGATGGAACATTTAAATCAATAGTAAGTAATGGATTATCCGCTGCCGAAGTAGGATATGAACTTGTTGCGAAATTGGCAACATACAGTGTATTATTCACAGTGTTTACAGCACCATCAAAATTGCTTAATAAACTACTACTTGGAAAATTGATATTTGAAAATGTTGATTTTAAGCTATCAAAAACACTTGAAAAGTCTAATGTGTAAATATCATCATTACTTACGATATAGACAGGAATTGAGACAACCCCATTATTCCAAGTAACATTATCAATATCAAAAAACACAGTATCTGTACTAAAAATACGATAAGAAGTTAAATCCATAAATGAACTATAACTACCAGGAACCCAACCTGTATAAGTCATAAATGGATATTCTTGACAAAACTCTCCTTGTTTATGAATTTCCATAAAATCATTAATATTAGGAATACTAAATCTACTTATTCCTACTCCATCATCATCTGGAAATGTTGAGGATAATTGGAATGATGCTAATGTAATTGAGTCCATAAACTTCCAATCACGTCCTCCAGGGTATTCTCCGATTATTAATACTGCTCTCTGATTATTCAACGTTACATCTGAAGCTGTAATAACTCCATCATTATTAACATCAGCTCTAATTAAATCAATAACACTTGGCGAGTATAGACTACTTGGAATACCAATTTGATTGTGACCTAATGCCAATTGTTTAATTCTTAAAGTATGTGCCCCTCCAATGATTGGTAAAACTGCAGTGCTATTATTAATATCTCGGACAATTTTCAAATAATTTCCATTGTTAATTACATCATAATTAAATTCAGGGCTATTAGGTATCAAATTTAGAGATGTTTGATTTGTTCCATTTTCGTCGTTTGCACCTACAAGGTAAGTCGGTTGAATCGAATTATCATGAATAATATCTCCATTATCAAAATACTGAATCCGTCCTCTTACTGAATCTAAATTAATAGTTGTAATCATTCCTGTTTCAACACAATAAGGAAGAGCTTGTGTTGTCATTCCTTCTAAAAAATTTGTTATTTGAACAGTACTTGTATTTTGAATAGTGTCTAATAGATTAAACTCGATTTCAAAAACCTCACCTACTCCACAAAATGTATTTGTACCTGCTGAGGCTGTCAAATAGATGATTACATTTATTTGATTAGGATTTGAAGTAAAAGTTAGTGTATCAAAATCAATCATTGATTGTAACAATCCCATAGACGGATTTACTTTTATATCCAAACTTGAAAAATCAAGAATATTCGGATCTCCCAACAAAGTAAAATCATAAGCAATAACATTACATATTGATGTATCAGAAGATAGACTATAAGTAATTTTCCCATTTTGACAATCAGTACGAGTATCTAAAATATATTTACATGTATTAGGTGTAATGACACAAACAGCACTACTTGAAGGAGATATATAATTCCCACTTATAGAACTAATAGTATAACAATAAGTACTATCAGGATTTACCGTTAAGTCCATATATTGTGTGATATTAGCATTTGTTGTAAACGTAACGATGCT
>JBGCFH010000397.1:0-28050 GCA_045106825.1 Saprospiraceae bacterium
TGACCATTGATAAGTATAAGGTGTTGTTCCACCATTTGGAGTAATGATAACCGTTCCATCTGTTTCTCCAAAACAACTTGCTGGTGTTGCAGCTGTTGTTCCACTTAATACCACAGGTTCAGTTAATGTAATTGAATTTGTTGTTGTACAACCATTTCCATCTGTTACCGTCACATTATATGTTCCTGCTTGTAAACCTGTTGCAGTTGCCGTAGTTTGTGCATTTATATCATCCCACAGATAAGTATAACCCGTACCAATTGTTCCATCTGCAGCTATTACAGTTGCTGTTCCACTTCCATCATTATTACATAATAAATTTGTTCCTGTAATAGTAGAAGTAACAGCCGTTGCTGGTTGCGTTACAATAATACTTGCGGTATCAGTACAACCTGCTGCATCCGTTACAGTTAATGTATATGTTCCTGCGGTTAAAATTGTTGCGATTGAATCTGTTGAAGAACTTGACCAATTATAAGTATATGGTAATTGTCCACCTAATGGTAAAGCCGTTGCTGTTCCATCATTTCCACTTAAACAACTTACTACTGTCATCGAAGCAGTTGTTTGTAATGTATCAGGTTCAATAATAGTAGCAGTATCTGTAAATACACACATATTAGCATCTGTTATTGTAACTGTATATGTACCTGCTGCTAAACCAAATATATCTTGTGTTGTAGCAGTACTACTCCAAGAGAACAATAAAGCTCCTGTTCCACCTACTGGTGCTAATGTAATACTTCCATCATCTGCACCATTACAAGAAATTGGATTTGCTGTAGGATTCGCTACAACTGGAGCAGGTCCTGCGATAATTACACTATCTACTTCACTACACCCTAAAACATCTGTTACTGTAACATAACTTGTTCCTGCGGGTAAACCTGTTACCGCTGAATCTACCTGATTTATACCTTGATTCCAGCTATAAGTATAACCACCATTTCCACCACTTGGCGTCACAACTGCTGTTCCATCTGTACTGTAACTACATGTTGTTGATGGTGAGTTTGAAATCGTTGTTAAAGTCATACTTGGTGGTGCAGTTACTGTTGCAGATGTAACTGCGGTACAACCCGCTCCATCTGTAACTGTAACAAAATAAGTTCCTGTTGTCAATGAAGTCGCTGTTGCTGTAGTTTGATTATTCGCATTTGCATCCCATAAATATGTATATCCTGTTCCCATTGCACTTGGCGTTCCACCTATTGCAGAAACAGTTGCCGAACCATCTGTAAATCCATTACAAGTTGCTTGTGTCATTGAAGTTGACAATACAATTGCTGATGCTTCATCAACGTACATACTAATGTTATCTGTACAACCATTCGCATCAGTAACGGTAACGGTATATGTTCCACCACTTAATCCAACGATTGAATCTGTCGTTTGTCCATTTGCATTCGCACTCCATGCATAAGTAAAAAGACTTGTTCCACCTTGTACTAATACTTTTGCTGAACCATCCATTGCAGCATTACAACTCACATCAATTGTAAATGAATCTAATACAATTAAAGGTGGTTCATTTACAGTTACAGTACCTGTTGTGAAACAACTACTTGCATCTGTAATTGTTACATCATATGTTCCTGCTGCTAAAGCAGTTGCAGTATCTGTTGTTTGGTTTGCTGCATTCACATCCCATTGATAAGTCAATGTTCCTGTTCCACCTACTGCGGTTACAATAGCTGTACCATCAGCTCCACCATTACAATTTGTTAATGTAGAATCTGTTGTAAATGTGATTGCAGTAGGTTCTGTTATTGTTACTTGGACAGTATCTGTACAACCATTTAAATCTGTTACTGTCGCAACATAATTACCTGCTGCTAAACCTGTAAAACTACCTGTTGTTTGAACTGGTTGTGTTCCAATTTGGTAAGTGTAATTAGGTGTTCCACCTATTGCCGTTACATCTGCTGTACCATCTGTACCTGCATTACAAGTTGCATCTGTTGAACTTACAAATGATGCATCCAATGTACAAGGTGTTGTAGTACAAGTTTGTGTTCCACTTGGTGGAGTACCAGGACAAGTGCTAATTCCTCTTACCAATATGGTTATAGATTGTCCTAATGCTAAACCTGTAAGTTGATGCTGTAAAGTACCATTCGCAGGTATCCAAGTAGCACCATTATCTGTACTAACTTCATAACCTGTTGCACCCGTAACTGATCCCCAACCAAATGTCAAAGAAGTTGTAGTTACTTGAGCACAAGTCACTACTGGTGCCATCAATGCACTAATAATGTCAACAAATACATCTTGTGTATCTGTACAACTATAAAAATCTGTTGTTATGACTTGATAAGTTGTTGGTGTAGTTGGACTTGCCCAAGGATCAGGACAAGTAGTACAACTTAAATCTGTTGCAGGTGTCCAAACATAAGACATTGTATCTGTAATATCCGTAAATGTCATACTCCAACTATTCAATTGAAGGTTTGGTAACCCTGGCAATGCCGTAGAAGTTGATACCCATAATGTCCAGTTTCCATTTACTACATCACCATTAAACATTGATAGGTTTCCTTCTGGTGTAAATGAACCGGTAAATGGATTGCTACCGGATGTAATTGGTGTCGCAGCATTAGGTTCAAAACAAGTGCTTGTATAATTTGATCCACCACCATTATTAGAACTCAAGTCTATTACCGTTCCATTTGGAGAAACCAGTGAAATCGTTAGGAAACTCGTCAATGGATAGCTGATATCTATACACACACTTTGTAACATATTTACATCAAAAACGCCCGGTTGAATATTACTAACATCAATAATTGATATAGCAGTATCTGCCGCATTACCAAAAGGTACAACTGTGTTATTCGTAAATGTTACCGGCGGATTTGCTGTGACAGGAACTGTCGCATCTAATTGAATAGAATCGCCTTGACATAAATTTGCATCTGCTATTGTAGGCATTTGTAAGCCTGGTGAGAGATCAATCGCTACCACATTAGAATCTACACAACCTGATTGATATGTTTTAACAAGTTTATATGTACCTGTTGCTGGCGGTACATCTGGAGTTAATATCGTTGGATCTGATACTATACCTGTTCCGCTTGCGGTTTGCCATTGATAAGATAAATCTAAAACATTAGCAACGGCATTTAGTGTTAAAGTATCACTCGCATTACAAGCAATCTGATAACCTCCTGCATCTACATCGGGGACATCATCTATTGTTATGGAAAATGTAAAAATATTTACACCATTAATTGGACAAGCATCATCTTGAAGGTTTACTGTAAATATATAGAAACCTGCATCATTTTTAGTAGTTGGCCACCTAAATAAAGCGGAGGACGAATCTGTATTATTATCAAAAACTGTAAATGAAGCATTTGGATTATTAATACCACCATTCCAACTCAAATCAATATTATTACCAGTCACCTGTCCTGCACTCAAAGAATCAAAGGTTTCAATCGTAAAGTTTATAAGTTCTCCTTCACATACTTGAATATTATAGTCACCAGTTGCACCACCAGATTCTACTCCTCCATTCGCACCCGATGCTAACGGTAAACTATTAGAACATGGCAGCACTGTAAACTGAATATCTCGCATTACATGACCGACTTTCGTACCATTTCGATATTCCTCTACCAAGACACAAATTACACCTACTTGCTGTATATTAGGTGTAAAAGTAATCGCACCTGTTTGAGAGTCGATTGTTACTCCTGTCGAGGAGGAGATTGGATTTATTCCTGAGTATGGATTATTATAACCGACACTGTTTCCTGGAGCATTTCCTTCCAAACATGGAATTAATGAAAACACTAATGAATCTCCATCCCATTCCGATACACCGTGAGAGTAGTTCACCGTTTCACCAATACACGCATAAGGTGTTGGTGTATTCAAAAATGTTGGTGAATTATTACAAGGTGCATCTATATTATTCAATACAGTTTCAATATAAAACCCATCGTTAGCAGGACCAGTCGTAATTGTTGTATTACGACAACAAGAACTCCACCAGACTGTCCAATCAGTACAACCTGTACTCAATACGACAGGTGGATCACTTAACCCACTACCTTGAGATGCTGGAACATGAGTATAGACATATTTCTGAATACCATATTGCCCTGCTGTTGTGTTACAAGCATCTAGTTCGCCTGGACATAAAGGCGTTACCGTTTGAGGGCCAGCAGGAATAAGCTCCAGTGTAATATTTTGTGAAGGTCCACAACCACTTGGAGAATATACTGTTAGAGAAACTGTATTTGGTAATGTAATACCATTACAGTCTCTATAAAATTGAGCTGTAAATGCAAAAGTATTAGGAGCAATACAGTTATACGTAATATCTCCTCCCATAATATGGGAAGCCTTCGTTTCAGAAGTACTAAGTAACAAGAAAAAGCCACTTAGCAAGAAAGTATAAAGCGTAATTCGTTGTTTCATACGAATGTATTTAGACTTATGATGTAATTAACTAAAAAAATAACCTATAATTCTGATACCTATTCCTTTTAGCTACTACAAATAACTATGAATATTAATAAAACCTAAAGGGTTTTACTTATTATTAAAATAAATAAAGGGATTAAAAAATTACATAATAATGTTGTGAATCTAATATTACTTACAATTACCTTCTTTGAATATGTCTATTAACGACTTTCTATGACTTGTAATTGTAAGTAATTGACTCAACACATTATTTTTATAATTTCCTAATCCCTAAAACTGATATATTATCTTAAAAAATAAATCAACACAATTTATTTTTTAATTATCAATTGTAGTAAAACTTAATATAATTTAGATTTTTAATCTAAAGTTTGATTGTTGAAATCTTACTTACGGTAAAGTTATACAAATCAAACGTTTTTTCTATAAAAAATGTCCACAAATTTATTTTATTTATATCTACTGACACAAATAGAAAAAATTCTAAATAAAACGACCTTTGTACAACGTACTTTTTTTCACAAAAATTATAGTTTTTTTAACTTTTCTATTGTATAGAACATGAATTTCTTTATTTTGTTAGCAACACCTTATATTTGAGATTCGTACTATTTAATGATAGAATGAGAATATCACAAAGAATACAACAACAATTTATATTTACAATCATATTATTTTTGAAGAAACGAACTGCTTAGTTATATATAACAAGTTGTAAATCAAACCTCTATCATATTATTAAAAAATCCTTTTATAAATCTATTACAATGTGATTAAACATCATCTGTTTATTTTACATAACTTTGAGCAAATTTTAAATATTTGAACATGGTTCACACTATTTACCAATTATTACGAGAAGCCAAAAATAATCAAGAAAAATTATTTGCGGTCTTAATTGACCCTGATAAGTTAAAGATGGATAATGTAGATAAAGTTATTCGTTTAGCAGAATCGGCTTCTGTAGATTGTTTTTTTGTGGGAGGAAGTCTGATGGTCAACGATGTGATGAATGATTGTATCAAAATGATTCGTAAAGTCTCTAATATTCCTATTGTCATATTTCCTGGTAGTACGATGCAAATCAACTATCATGCAGATGCTATTTTGTTTCTATCGCTAATTTCGGGAAGAAACCCTGACTTACTCATCGGTCGTCATGTAGAAGCTGCTCCTATGTTACATAGAAGTCCTTTGGAAGTCATTTCAACAGGTTATATGTTAATTAATGGAGGGAGGCCAACAACGGCTTCTTATATTAGTAATACGATTCCGATTCCAAATAATAAAGAAGATATTGCACTTTGTACCGCTTTAGCAGGTGAGTTATTAGGACTAAAGACGATTTTCATGGATGCTGGAAGTGGTGCAGAAGTACCTATTCCTACAAAAATGATACAAACGGTCAGTAGTCAAATCTCGATTCCGCTGATTGTTGGTGGAGGAATTCGAACACCCGAGAAAGCAGCGGCAAATGTAGCGGCTGGTGCAGATGTTGTTGTTATCGGAAATGCTATCGAAAAAGAACCGTCATTATTATTGGAGTTAGCTGACGCTGTTCATTCGACAGTCAAAATCGAGTATTAATTTATATATTTTATATAAGATGAGAAAGTCGGATATTTCGTTTTAAGTATCTGACTTTTTTTATACAAAATTTGAACTCAAATATTAGAAATTGAGTTCCTACTACTATAAATAGTGAAACCGAATCACTAATTAACTAATCACTAATTAATTCAATAGATTGGAAGGAACAATAATAAAATCTACAGGAAGTTGGTATTGGATACGAACTGAAGAGGACAAAGTCATAAAATCTCGTATCAAGGGAAAATTTAGATTAGATGGAAAAAAACTAACGAATCCTGTTGCTGTTGGAGATAAAGTAGTATTTAGAGTAGAAGAAAATGAAGAAGAAACAGGTATTATTAATAAAATATTATCTCGAAAAAATTATATTGCTCGACAGTCTACTCATAAAAGATTGCACTTACATTTATTAGCGTCGAATATTGACCAAGCAATATTATTTGTAACCCTCAAAAATCCAAAATTAAAACCTGGCTTCATTGACAGATTCTTGTTAATGACTGCACCTTTTGATATTCCTACTTATATTATTGTCAATAAAGCTGATTTATATAATGATGAAGATTTAAAATTATATCAAGGCTTAAAGCATATTTATGAAAAAATAGGTTACAAGGTTGTATTAATATCTGCATTAGAACGAGAAAATCTCACCATATTAGAAAATATTTTAAAAGATAAAATCTCAATGGTAAGTGGACATTCAGGCGTTGGCAAATCTACGCTTATCAATGCCTTACAACCTGATTTAGAATTAAAAACGCAAGAAATCTCTGATTCCTCTGGCAAAGGACAACACACAACTACTTTTGCAGAAATGCATCCGTTAACTTTCGGAGGCTATATTATTGATACTCCTGGTATCAAAAGTTTGACTTTCAATCATCTTACAGAAATGGAAGTTGCACACAACTTTTTAGAGTTTTTCAGAACTTCCAAAAATTGTCGCTTTAATAATTGTTTACATATCAACGAACCTCATTGTGCCGTAAAATCAAGTATTGAAGATGGTGAAATTAGTATTTTACGTTATGAAAAATACTTACAAATCATCGGTGAAATTCGAGATCAAAATTATTGGGAATTGAATACAGCACTTTAGTTTTAGTGGTTTTGTAGTGTCGTTTTAAGTTCCTATTCAAGAAAAAACTATGAAAACTACCAAAACTAAAAAAGGTCGCTCCAAATCAATGGAACGACCTTTTTTGAAAAATCAATTTTAATAGTTAGTTGGAATTTTGAAATAATAAACTACGAAATACTTTATCATTCCTCATTCTAATAAACTTTAATAACCTTTTACTTTTCCAGAACACCTATTTTTAATAATGCTCTGTGAGAAGCTTTTTGTTCAGCTGCTTTTTTACTAAAATCTTCCGCAGCAGCTTTTTGATTTCCATCAATCATGACGGCAACTTTGAATCTATCACGATTCTCTAATTTAAACTTGTCTAATACATTGTACGCAACTTCTTTTTTGTTCTTCTGACACCATTCCAAAAGTTGACTTTTGTAATTATCGTCATAAGTCTCTAATCCTCTAACATCTACGTGCGATTTCAGTATTTTTCTAATAACGAAACGCTGTGTACGGTGATATCCGACATCTAAGTAAACGGCTCCAATTAAGGCTTCTAAAGCATTACCAAGCATTGAGCGACTCAACCGACTGTTATTGCTATGCACAATAAAAAGGTCTAAACCCATACTATCGCCCATACGATTCATAATCTTTCGATTAACAATCTTTGAGCGCATTTTAGTTAAAAAACCTTCATCTCGATTTGGGTATTTTCGGAATAAATATTCAGCGATAATAGTACCTAAAATCGCATCACCTAAATACTCTAATCGTTCATTGTTTTGAACAGCATACAATTCTTGGTTGCTTGATGATTTGTGAGAAAATGCTAAAGTAAATAAATTAACATTTGCGGGTACAAATCCTACTAACGTTGTTATACGTCTAACGAAAGCCTTATCGGGAGAAAGGTAATAATTGTAAAATCTTCTAATTAACCTTATTAATCCCAAAATTTAAATTGTTTGATACTGTATGATTTTATAGATTATTATAAAAAATTTATAAAATCGTATAGTGTCAAATGAGTGTTGATTATGATAATTGATAGTCTACACTTTTGTAAATATCAATTAATCTAAAGTCAAAGGTAAAATAAAAATTGAAATTGTTCCTTTTGAAATCATTTCATTTTTGGTATTTTATGCTATTTTTATATTAAGAAATATAAAAAAATAAGGATTCTGCTGAATGCAGAATCCTTATTCTATATATTTAGATTGATAATTTTGTATCGATTATTCGGCAATAAAATCAAAAATTATTCTTCAAATCTCTTAAAAACAACTGATGAATTATGTCCACCAAAACCAAATGTATTGCTCAAAGCATAACGAACATCACGCTCTTGAGCTTTGTTTAAAGTCAAATTTAAACGCTCATCAATGTCAGGATCAGGAGTTTCATGATTGATTGTCGGAGGTATAATTCCATGCTTAATCGCCATAATAGAAGCAATTGCTTCAACTGCACCAGCTGCACCTAATAAGTGACCCGTCATTGATTTTGTAGAACTGATATTCAAATCATACGCTGCATCACCAAAAGCTTTCAAAATTCCTTTTAACTCTGCAACATCACCTAAAGGCGTTGAAGTACCATGAACATTAATGTAATCAATATCAGATGGTTGAATACCTGCATCATTCATAGCCGTTTGCATTACAGCAGCAGCACCTTTACCTTCTGGATGTGGAGCCGTTATATGATGAGCATCAGCAGTAGCACCAACTCCAACAATCTCTGCATAAATTTTTGCACCTCTTGCTTTAGCATGTTCGTACTCTTCTAAAATAATAGAACCACCACCTTCTCCCATAACAAAACCGTCACGATTCAAATCAAATGGACGAGAAGCTGTTTTAAAATCATCATTACGAGTAGATAATGCTTTCATAGAGTTGAAACCACCAACACCCATTTTGGTAATTGTTGCTTCAGCACCACCTGTCACCATAATATCTGCACGACCTAATTGAATCTGATCATAAGAAACAGATAAAGCATGAGAAGAAGATGCACAAGCTGAAACTGTAGAATAGTTCACACCTTTAAACCCGTACTTGATAGAAATATAACCAGGAATAATATCTGAAATCATTTTTGGAATCAAAAACGGATTATATCGAGGTGTACCATTTCCTAATATAAAATTCTCAGCTTCCTCTTCCATTGTTATTAAGCCACCTAAACCAACGCCGAAGATAACTCCGATACGATTCAGGTTAACTTGCTCCAAATCAAATCCAGAATCAGAAATCGCCTCATCAGCCGCAATCATACCAAAGTGCGTAAATCTATCCATACGACGTGACTCACGACGATGAATATAATCTGTGACATCGAAGTCTTTAACTTCACACGCAAACCTTGTTTTAAATTCAGTTTTATCAAAAAGGGTAATTTCATTAGCACCGCTTACACCGTTTTTAAGACTTTCCCAATATGCTTCTAAAGTTTTACCAATAGGAGTAATTGCTCCTAAGCCTGTTATGACAACTCTTTTCATTGATGATTTTTTTCTAAGCCATAAAAATAGCAGACCACACACTAATCATTTTGAATAAATTATCGAAACGAATTAATGTATGGTCTTAAAAAAACTAATAAGAATCTATTCTGCGTCTTCCGTTGGATTTTCTAGAAACTTAACAGCATCACCTACTGTTTGAATAAGTTCAGCTTTGGAATCCGGAATTGCAACGTTGAATTCTTTTTCAAATTCCATGATTAATTCTACGGTATCTAATGAATCCGCACCTAAGTCAGTTGTAAAACTTGCTTCATGTGTAACCTCTGAAGCTTCTACCCCAAGTTTGTCAATTATAATCTCTGACACTCTTTCTGCAATACTTGCCATAATAATTAAGTGTTTATGGTTTTTAAAAAAACGGTGCAAAGATATGTTTAATCTCTATTTAAATTGCAAATTTTCATAACTTTTTTATTACTATTTTTCATAGTTTTTTAATAATCAACGGTTTAGCTCAACAAACCCATTAAACTTTATTAAAAAAAATAGTTTTTTATTATCAAAATAACACTTTTGCACCTTATATATTTATTTGTTTTGATATAATCAAATACGTTATTTTCCAGTAGGTAGTTGCTTTGTACTATTAGGATAAACGATTCTATTATGATAAATACTCTTCAAAACTCGCTTAAAAACAGTTTTAACTTTTTCTAATTCTGCGAATGTCAATTTAGCATTAACAAATTGATTTTGGGCAATTTTACCAGCAGTAATTTTATCTACTAATCGTTCAATATCTTCTTCCGTAGGATTTTTTAACGTCTTAGAAGCTGCTTCAATCGAATCTGCCAACATCATAATAATATGTTCTCTCGTACTCGGATTTGGGCCAGGATATTTAAAATCATTGGCATCAATTGTCATATCAGGATTATCTTGAATTGCTTTCTGGTAGAAATATTCAACTCGTGTCGTACCATGATGTGTTGCTATAAATTCTGATACAATTTTAGGTAAACCGTATTTTTTTGCCAACTGTAACCCTTCCGAAACGTGTCCAATAATGATTTTCGCACTATCGAAAGGTGATAAATTATCATGCGGATTTGTATCTCTTTGTTGATTTTCTATAAAAAGAGTTGGGTTATTTATTTTTCCAATATCGTGGTATAATGCTGCAATTTTAACCAATAGAGCATTTGCACCGATTTCATTCGCAGCAGCTTCTGACAAGTGTCCGACTTGTAGCGAATGTTGCAATGTTCCTGGTGCTTTCATCGACAATTCTTTCAACAACGGTTGATCGAGATTCGACAGTTCATCTAATGTAATATCAGAAGTAAATCCAAACAATCGCTCAAACAATGGCACTAACGGATAAGATAACAAAGTCAAAAACACGCTTCCAAAAAACCAGCCGCAAGTTGCCCAGTTATCCAGTCGCCAAGTTCCTTGTTTTAGCATTGATAAACCAATAAAAACGACTAAATAAGTAATTAATAAATAAGCCATTGAAAAGAAAAACTTCGACCAGTAACGAGTTTTCACATTGGCAATAATAATAATTCCGCCTACTAATAATTGTGTAAAAATAAACTCAAACCCAAGTGATGACAACAAACTCGCCAATAATACGACTGCAATATGTGTAAATAAAGCGATAATATCATCATAAAAATTTTTGACCACAATCGGCACAACACAAAACGGTACAAGATATAAACTTATCAGATGTGTATTTTCTAACCAATTGACTAAATAAGTAAAAACCAACAACCACATCATCATAAAAGATAACTGCTTATAACTATTCACAACTTCTGGTGCGTGTTGTCGCAAAAAGAAAATAAATAACAAAACAACTAAAGTTGTCAAGACAAAATAGCCGATTCTAATCCACAAAACACTATTGTCTTCGATTCTTTTTTTGGCGTAAGCCTCTTTCAATGACAAGAGTTTTTGATACGTTTTTTCGGTAATGACTTCGCCACGAGAAATGATTCGCTCGCCTTCTCTGACCATTCCTCGACCTGTCGTAAAACTGGTTAGAGAAGATTGATGAAACTCGTTGGTTAATTGTTCATTAAAGGTAACATTTGGAACGATTAGACTTGGTTTGGCTTGAATAATGGACAAGAAAAAATCGCCATCTCTCAACTCACTACTCAATAACTGATTCGTAAAAGCTTGTTCTGCCGTTTTTATAGTTTCAAAATCGCTCATCAAATAGCGGATTCGTTTTTTACCGTCCGCAATCAAAATTTCATTATCTGGTGTATTATTTCCAAAACCAGTATTCGTTTCGATAATACCTTTATTATATATATTTTTTAGAATTGTTTTACATGTATTTAAGTAGTTTTGAGCGTTGATGGTAACATCTTCGTAGGTTTCATCGGTCGAAACACTTTTCAGTTTTTCATTGAATCGTTTGGTTAACGTCTTTAGTTTTTGAGTTGGAATTGTAGCATTTTTTTCATAACATGGTACTAATGTGGATTTCAAAGAATCCAATTCTCTATCAATTTCTTCCTGTGCTTTCAGTATAGCAAAATCGAAAGTAGCATTAATATCTTGATTTTTCCATTGTTGTCCGACCTCAAAAGTATAGTTAAACTCTTGATGATTTGGAAACAATAAACTAATCCCCAAGATAGTTGCTATCGCAATCAAGTAACGACCAAATTCTGGTAATCTTCTTAAAAGTTGAGTTATTTTTGACTTCATTTAAAATTGTAATTCGACTATTGTTGTCATGAAAAATATCTAAAAAAATACTAAAATTTAAGCAGTTATACCTCTAATATATCATTAGCTTATTAGAAACAGCAATTTTTCATCATTAAACGTTATCTTTTTATAGAATAATACGACGCTTCAAAAAGATAAACAACTTAACTTTAGTCCTTTGATTTTTCTTGTGCAAACGCTCAAGATTCAAAATAATAAAAACTTTTTGACGATGGTATTTGGTATCAGGTATTTGATTGAAAAAATCAATGGAGTACCAAATATCATTGTAACAGATTTCATTTTCTACAATTTTCATCGAAAACCACATTTTTTTCATCATCTTAAAATATATCAATATGAGATTTTTTTTACTATTGCTCTCTTTCTTGATTTCAGTTCCTGTTTTTTCGCAAAATTATCGGACAGTTTTGACAGATTCCGAAGTCTATTATGATTTTCAATCCGTATATGCTTGGGACGAAACATATCGTATGATTAAGCCTGATTCTATTACTGTTGTTTCAAACGATACAATTGTGCATCATCAATTCAATTTTCAATTTAGACAAGAGGCGACTTATGATTCTATTATACAAAACTATAATTATTGTTACATATCAGCAGATACAGGTTTCTTGGGTTATAAAACCATTTTGCAAGCTGATGGAATGGATATTTATTTTAATAATAATGATGATTCCATTTTTATTAATACAACAGCCAACTTGAATGATACTTGGGCTTTTTACACCTACAATAACGGAAATTATTTTGAAGCAAAAGTTACAGAACATAAAACCGAAACCTTTTTGGGTTTAACAGATTCGGTCAAAGTAATAACCATACAAGCAATGGATATTTTGGGCAATTCTATTTTTGGAAATAATGAAAATGTTGAATTGACAATTAGTAAAAACTATGGTATAATAAAAGGTTTTAGTTTGTTTGAATTTCCGTTTTATACGAATATTCAAAACTTTGATAACTACTTCTCAGGTTCTATTAATATCGAAGGAATTCAACATCTTGGCGTAGGTGTAAATGATTTTACAGCAGCAGATGTTTATGATTTTGATAATGGAGATGAATTTCATCGAGTTCGGTTTTCGTATTACAATTCAAGTGGACAACCTACTTATTTGATTGACCAAATTTATACTAAGATGTTTATTAACAGTAAATCTTATTCAATAAATAATGATACCGTTTTTTACGATATTACTTTGCATAAAGTAAGTTACAATTCAGGAGAAACTTTTTTGGATACTATTTATTGGGGTGATACAACTATTTTTTATGATATTTCACCAAATCATTTTTTGAATACTAAAACATTGAATTATTCTACTGAAGATACTACTTTAGTTGTATTGAACCTTGCAAATTTCTTCCCATTTTACCGTAATAAATTAGCAAAAATAATAAGTAGTCGAAGTGGAATAAATGAAATCAATGGTTGTCCGATACTCACATCACCTGGGCTTGGTTATGGTACAAATCTTTTTTATAAAGGCTTAGGAAGTGAATGGTATTATAATGATTTTTTATATTCAGCTTCTAAAGAATTAGTGTATTACAAAAAGGGAAATATTCAGAATGGAATACCAATTAACTTTGATAATATCGTTAGTACCAAGTCAATTAAGGAAAATAATTTTCCATTAAAAGTATTCCCAAATCCAACCAACAACCTCTTAAATTTCCAATTCACAGAACCCATCAACAACACCGAAATCCGCATTTATTCTTCGATTGGACAGTTAATATTAAATCAAAATGTAACCGATACAAATATTCAGTTTAACGTTTCTGATTGGACGAAAGGTGTTTATTTTTATGGAATTTATGTAGAAGGTGAAATTGTGAAGCAAGGACAAGTTTTAATTAAAAATTAAAAATGGAAAATGGAGAATTGAAAATTATAAAATTCAAAAGGTGACTTTCGAGTCACCTTTTGAATAAAATTGTTTCCGTCAACCGTTCTCTAATCCAAAACAAATTCCTCTTTCCAATTATCCTTTTTATCCCATTCTGGTTGATTTGTCTTTTGGAACAAATAATTATTAATCACCAAATAATCCATTTCTGTACGCATAAAACAGCGATACGAATCTTCTGGCGTACAAACTATCGGTTCACCACGAACATTGAAGCTGGTATTTATCACCATTCCAACACCATTTTTGGCTTTCATTTTTTGTAATAAAGTATAATAACGTGGATTTGTATTTTCGTGAACAGATTGTACACGAGCCGAAAAATCAATGTGCGTAATCGACTGAATATCAGAACGCAAAACGTATAAACGTTCTCGTAAAGGCATGTCGTAATAGTTGTCAGGAATTGGTTTACAATGTGCTTCATTCACATCTGCAACCAACAACATATAAGGCGAATCTTTGCCTTCCAAATCAAAATATTTGGAACTATCTTCTGCCAAAATGGACGGTGCAAACGGACGGAAACTTTCCCGATATTTGATTTTTAAATTGATTTTTCGTTGCATTTCGGTATTTGTCGGATCACCCAAAATACTTCGATTTCCCAACGCACGAGGGCCAAATTCCATTCGACCTTGATGCCAACCGATAACATTTGCATTACAAATCAAATCCGCTGTTTTGGTTGCTAAATCCTCAAAATCATCAAACTTTTCGTAAGTCGCTTTAAACTTTCGAGCCATCAATTCTATCTCTTGATTCGAGCATTCTGGCCCAAGATATGCACCTTGCATCGTATCGTCATTACCAACGATTCTATTATTTTTATAATAAATATAATGTATCGCCAATGCTGCACCTAACGCTCCGCCAGCATCACCAGCAGCAGGTTGTATAAATATATTTTCAAAAATATTGGCGTTTAATAATTTTCCATTGGCGACACAATTCAAGGCAACTCCACCAGCCATTACCAAGTATTTTGCACCAGTTAATCGCTTTGCTTCCGCTGCCATTTTGAAAACCGCTTCTTCGGTTACTAACTGAATTGCCATTGCCAAATCACAATGAATTTGCTCCAAATCGGATTCGCCTTTACGTTTCGCAAAACCGAATAATTTTGCCCATTTGTCGTCTTTCACCATGCGTAAACCTGTCGCATAATTAAAGTACGTTTGATTTAACCAAACCGAACCATCGTCTTTTAAGTCGATTAATTCCGATTTTATGATATTTACAAATTGCTTTGTTTGTTCCGCATTCGGATTGCCGTAAGGTGCTAAACCCATCAGTTTGTATTCGCCAGAATTGACTTTGAAACCTAAATAATATGTAAACGCAGAATACAACAAACCCAACGAATGTGGAAAAAGCAACTCTTTTAAAATCTCAATTTGCGAACCTTTCCCGTGTCCAATCGAAGCCGTTGCCCACTCTCCTACTCCATCAATCGTCAAAATTGCGGCTTCTTCGTAAGGCGAAGGATAAAAGGCAGACGCAGCATGAGAAAGGTGATGTTCTGGAAAAAGAAACTTGACTTTTTTCTTGTCGTATTCACCGACTTTTTCGAGTTCTTCGTGTAAGATTCTTTTCAAAAATAGCTTCTCTTTTATCCAAACTGGCATTGCAGCCATAAATGATTGCAAACCTTTTGGAGCAAATCCATAATACGTTTCTAACAATCGCTCGAACTTCAACAATGGTTTATCGTAAAAGACAATTGCATCCAATTCGTCAATCGAAAAACCTGCATATTCTAAGCAAAATTTTGCTGCTTCAACAGGAAAATTTTCATCTTGCTTAATCCGTGTAAATCGTTCTTCTTGTGCTGCCGCAATGATTTCGCCATTGTGAATTACGGCTGCTGCCGAATCGTGATAAAATGCTGATATGCCGAGTATTTTCATTTTTTTATATTGAACGCAACGTTGCAAAGACGCTGAGGTTTTCATTAAAACTCTCCTTCGATTCCTCCCTTAAAAAGGAGGAAAGCCAGACAATAGCACTCGATTGTTTTACAGTTGAAATCTGTCGTCTGGCTTCCTTCCCCCGAGTCCTCGGGAGAAGGATTGAGCAAGGGTTTAATCGTTGAATGATTTTCTTACAATTACTTCTTAATCTTTTTTCAAAAACACCTTCAAATCTTCCATCAATGCTTTCGCAATCACCTCATGACCAGGTTCATTCCAATGATAACCATCTTTTGCACGAACCGTTATGCTATTATGTTCTTTTACCTTAATCGAATCGGCAGGACTTGATGTGTATAGTATATTATTGTCTTCACACATTGATTTAAACGCAGCACCTTGATGACCATAAGGAAATGTATTAAAAACCAATATTTGTGTTTTATCTCCACATTTTTCAATAATTTTTTGTAGTGCCAACTCCGTCACTTTGACAGAATAATCGAATGCTTCATATGTCCGACCTTGCTCTGCAATCTTCTTTTCTGCGGAGTCTTTTGCTCCAACATTTTGCTGTGCGTTATGGAATTTTTGCATTATAAAACCCAAAAATCGACTATATTTTTCTACTTTTTTCCATGTTGGAATTGGATGATGATATTCTATTTCACCGTCTAAATTCAAATAAGGACGACGCAAACCGACTTTGTAACCACTTTCTAACTCTACCAAATGATGGTTATCAATAAAATCATTAGAACAAACTTGTAATACTAAAATATCAGGTTGAACTTCCTCATAAAATTCTTCTAAAATCATGTATTGTTGTAATTGTCCATAACCAGCCATTCCGTAAGCAAAAACTTCGATTGGTAAACTATCACCTAATATTTTATAGAATGTTTTATCATCACTAACCTCTACACTTTGCGTATAAGAATCACCGAGAAAGAACACCTTAGTTTTATCAGATTTCGGGTTTCCATATTGGCGAAAGCCACTTTCGTTAGTCGTTAAATGCACATCATATTTGATATTATCGGTATCTTTCATTTTACCATCAAAAAGATAATTTGATTTTGGTCGCCAACCAATTTTATCTTCTTTTTGAGCGGTATTATATGGTGGTGCAGCTTCTGGTTTTTCGATACTAATATCTTTTACAGCATAAAAAATACGAAAACCAATTTCGCCAACAATACCAATAATCAGTAATAACAACAAGATACTAATCAATCCAAAAAGTATTCGCCGACTTAAAGATCTTTGTTCTGACATGATTTATTAGTTCTTATGATAATTTCAGACTGCAAAATTAGTCAAAAAAATAAACTCAATTCTCAATTTTATCCTCAACTCAATGCTTTTTCCTATTTTTGACCGCTTTTTGAAGCGTTTATACGTTTATAGTTTTTCTGTAGTACAGACCTGACAGGTTTTGAAAACTTTCTAAACAATAAAAATGACAAATAGAATTTATTTTTACTTTATAATAATATTGATTGGCGTTAGTATAATCAGTCAATCTTGTAACGATGATAGCATTTCCGTTGACCCAAATGCAAGGTTAGAATTTTCAGTAGATACCTTAACTTTTGATACGATTTTTACAGCAATCGGTTCTGCGACTCGTAGTTTTAAAGTCTATAATCCAAATGACCAGATTGTCAATATTACGAAAGTAGAACTTGAAGGTCGTGCTGGAGATGCATTTCGTTTGAATATTGACGGAAGTACAGGAAATGTATTGACGGATATTACGATTCCGCCAAATGATAGTATTTATATTTTTGCCGAAGTGACCGTTGATCCAAATGATTTGAACAATCCTTATGTCATTACAGATGCTGTGATTTTTGAAACAAACGGCAATATTCAAGAAGTCACCTTAGATGCTTGGGGACAAAATGTCAACTATATTGGCTCAAAAGGTGGCGGAGCAGTCTTGAGTTGTAATTTTCAAGATGTCGTTTTTGATGATGTGAAACCTTATGTGATTTATGGTATTTTGTTCGTAGATGAGTGTAATTTAGTATTGCCACCAGGTTGTGAAATTTATGTTCACGGAGGTATTGTAAGTGTTGGTGATACTGCTTCTCGTAGTGATGGACTTATCATCATTACTGAAAATGGAAAAATAAAATCGAACGGAACAAAAGACAATCCTGTCATCATTCGAGGTGATAGATTAGAACCGTTTTATGATGATGAACCAGGACAATGGGCAGGAGTTTTGATTAGTCAAAATTCAACTGGCAATGAAATGAATTATACCACAATTCGAAATTCGATTGTCGGTGTTCGAGTGGATTCTGCTGCTGATTTGACGATAAAAAATTCTGAAATTCATAATACAAATAGTAGTAATATTATAGGTGTTCATGCTACAATTTATGCAGAAAACTGTGTTTTCTTTAGTAGTAATAGTGGCAACAATGTCCAATTAGAATACGGTGGAAATTATGATTTTAATTATTGTACAATAACTACAATTTCTGCTGCTACAAGTATTTCACATTCTTCACCAGCATTGCGAATGACGAATGTGACCTGTTTTGATGAATTTTGTCAAGTGTATGATGAATATCCGTTAAATGCTAATTTTAGAAACTGTGTCATTTATGGTTCTCGTGCCAATGAAATCACAACTTTCGATAGAACAGAGTCGGGTAATTTCAACTTTACGATGGACAATTGCTTAATCAAACTCGATCAAGCAGAAGAAGAAAATGATATTGTTTTTGATAATTGTAATGATTGTGTGTTAAACTCTGATCCTCTTTTTATGGATATTGATGAATATAATTATCGACCAGATACATTATCACCTCTTGAAAATCAAGCGATTCCGATTAATGATTTACAAAACAATCCGATTACATTGGACAAAGATGAAAATATACGTGATGTAACAACACCAGATATTGGTGCTTTTGAGTATCAGTATTAAAACACCGTTTATTGGATTTGTCTAATCCTAAAAAAGGTTGAATATCTCACGATGTTCAACCTTTTTTAAATAATTCATAGTTTATAATTCATAATTATATCAAATACTCTGCACCACCAATTCCGCCAAATCATAAACCATTACAGATTCATGTTTCTCAAAATGCTTCACACCATCTTGCATCATCGTCAAACAAAACGGACAATTTGCAGCTATCACTGTTGCACCAGTTTTAAGTGCTTCGTCTGTACGTTCGATATTGATACGTTTGTCTCCAGGTTCATTTTCTTTAAACATTTGAGCTCCACCAGCTCCACAACACAAACCATTCGTGCGACAACGTTTCATCTCCACCAATTCCGCATCTAACGCTTGCAAAACCGAACGAGGAGCTTCATAAATTCCATTCGCTCGACCGATGTAACAAGAATCGTGATACGTGATTTTCTTTCCTTTAAACGTTCCGCCTTCTTTCATTTTAATTCTACCATCGTTAATCAACGCTTGTAAGAATTTCGTATGATGCGTCACTTCATAGTTTCCGCCCAACGCTGGATATTCATTTTTCAAAATATTAAAACAATGTGGACAAGTCGTGACGATTTTCTTCACGCCATACATATTCATTGTTTTAATATTCTGCTTTGCAGCAACTTGATACGTGAATTCGTGGCCAGCACGACGAGCTGGATCGCCAGTACAACCTTCTTCTTTGCCCAAAATCGCAAAGTCAATCTCACACGCATTTAATATTTTGACAAAGGCTTTCGTTACCTTTTTTGCTCTATCATCGAAACTTCCCGCACAACCGACCCAAAACAAAATTTCGGGCGTTTTTCCTTCGGCTTTTAATTGTGCCATTGTTGGTACTTTCATATCACGTTGTTTTCATAGGACGTTGTCCTATGTTTATGATGTAAGCCCTTTGGGCTATTTTTTTATTATAAAATTTATTACGTTGGAACGTCAATAGTTAACAATTAACATTTATTCGGTAATCCATTTATCTCTGTCATTTGACGAGAATTGCCACGGAGCTCCATTGTTTTCGATATTGGTAAACATTACGTTCCATGGTTCTGGTGCTTCGGCTTTGTCGAGAATCAAATTACGACGCATTTCTGTAATAATATCCAATGGCGAAATCATCACTGGACAAGCTTCGACACAAGCATTACAAGTTGTACAAGCGTGAAGCTCTTCGGTTGTAATATAACTGAACAAATCCTTCCCATCGTCATAATTTTCTTTCGTCATACTTGGATTTTCATCCAATGTTTTCCCAACTTCTTCTGCTCTATCTCGAACATCCATCATGATTTTTCGAGGTGACAATTTTTTACCAGTAATATTCGCAGGACAAGAATCTGTACAACGACCACATTCTGTACAAGAATATGATGCTAAAATATGTTTCCAACTTAAATCGAAAACATCACTTGCACCAAACTTCGGCATTGTGTCCTCTTCTTCCAGCTGCTGATTACTGACTACTGCCAACTGCTCACTGTTCACTGTTTCCTCGCTTTCGCTAAATAAGTCGTCAAGTTCTTCGGTTTTAGTATTGTTCTCACTATTTCCGAAAATGTCATCAACCGATTCATTTTGGTCGTTTCCGAAAATATCGTCAATGTTTTCTTCTTCATTGTTTCCAAAAATATCATCAACTGATTCTTCCGAATTTCCTGTGTCGCCAAAGATATCGTCTAAACTTTCCTCATTATTTTCCGAACTTCCTGTGTCACCAAAGATATCGTCTAAACTTTCATCATTATTTTCCGAACTTCCCGTGTCACCAAAAATGTCGTCCAAACTTTCCTCGTTCTTCTCACTCGTTCCAACATCACCGAAGATGTCTTCAATTCCTTCGTCCTTATTTTCTGAACTTCCTAAATCTCCGAAAATATCATCTAATCCTTCTTCTGAATTTCCAGTATCACCAAAAATGTCGTCTAAACTTTCTTCTTTGGTTTCAATATCTAAAACTGCTGACGGATTTTTTTCAGTTTTTAAATTCACTGTTTCGACAACAGATTCAGGAATTTCCTCTTCTTCATCACCAAATAATTCATTGACTTGCTCGGTTACGCTGTCTAAATGTGTCATTTCGCCTTTCGGTTCAACACGAGCAAAATAGACATTCGGAAACGCCAACATGATATGTAAATGCTTAGAAAATGGCAAATAATTCAAGAATGCAAAAACTGTCAAAATATGTCCCCACCAACCGATTCTTTCTATTGTAAGAATAGTAGAAACGTCCAAATCTGCCCAAAGCGGAGCAATGTATTGGCTTATCGCAAAACTGTCGGTATGATGATAAGCAGCATGACCTTTGGCTTGTAATGCCAAATCTCCAGAGTTCATCATGAAGATGAAAATGATTAAAGCCGTTTCTAAATATAGAATGATATTTCCATCAAGTTTCGGCCAACCATTCATTTCAGGTTTATGAAAACGTGGAATTTTTAATAAGTTTCGTCGAGCTAAAAACGCAAAAGTTGCGATAAATGCTAAAACGGAAAGCACTTCGATAAAACCAATTACGAAAGTATAAATACTACCTAAAAATGTTCCTTCGACTGCATGCCAAATCAAGCGATGATTTCCTGTGAAACCATCAATAAAAATCTCAATCAACTCGATTTGTGTAATCAAAAAAGCAGCATAAATCGTAAAGTGAAGTGTTGCAGGTAACCAACGTTTGAACATTTTCTTTTGACCAAAAGCGACTAAAAGTACATTTTTGATACGTTGTCCAACGTTGCCCGAAATTTCTTCTTCTCGTCCCAAAAGTATGTTTCGCCTAATTTTCGAGGCTTTGTATAGGAAAAAACCTATCGAACCAATACTTAGGATTGCAAATAATATTTGAGCCATGTTTCTTGTTAGTGTTTTGAGTTGCTACAATTATAAAAGGCAACTCGTTGATAAAATCTTTCTTCCGAACCTAAATTTCGTAAAAAATCGCTTAGTTTTGAATTTTTGATTTAGTAGTTTCGTAGTTTAAAGGATTTCTATATAAATTTTGTTTATTTTAAACTATAACTTTATTTATAGTTCTTGATTTTGGTTTTTTCCTTAATTAATGGAACTTGTATAAAGAACTACTAAAACTCATTAGTGAGCGGCAAGATGTTTGTCGTACCGACGAATTTATTCGTCTGGTAATCCGAAAACGATAAAAAATATAAAATCGAATTAGAGTTACCTAACGACTAAAGTCGTCGGTACGTTAAATCTCAATCTTCTGAGAATTACGGTTAATTCTCAAATTTCGTACTGCTCTCTAATGATTAAAACTACAAAACAACTAAAACAACACAAACTAAAATGGCACTAATATTAAACGAAAAACAAATACAGCAAAAAATTAAGCGTTTGGCAATTCAAATATTGGAACAAAATCATGACGAACCCGAAGTTTATTTGATAGGTATCAATAATAATGGTTTAGGTTTTGCCAAAATGTTGTTAAATGCGATTAACGATATTCAAGTTGCAAAACCGACTTTTCATTTGACGCAAGTCGTTTTAAATCCGGCTGCACCATTGGCGAAAGCCGTAACGATAGAAACACCGTTGGAAGAATTAGAGCGAAAAGCCTTAATATTCGTTGATGATGTAGCGAATACTGGACGAACACTTTTTTATGCAATGAAGCCTGTTTTGTTGGATATTGTTCCGAAAAAAGTAGAAGTCGCTGTGTTGGTCGATAGAAAACATAAAAGTTTTCCTATTTCCATAAATTACGTTGGTTTGTCTTTGGCAACGACGTTGAGTGAGAATATTGATGTGCAGATTCGAGAAGTGGAAATGATGGCGGTTTATTTGAATTGATAAACTAAAAACAAAAACTTTCCATCATTCGACCTTTTTCGTCATTCCGACGAAGGTCGGAATCATAAGTTAGCAAAAATATTAAAAGGTAAAAAAGTTTATCTTGTAAAGAACTTGGGTGTGAGCCAAATCGAGTCGGTTTTAGTATAAAATACTGTAGGAGATGTAGATTACTCACACTCAAAATTGAAGGTCATACAGGACAGTTCAATAGGTCATCTGAAAAGATAGAACCTGCTTATGATGATAGTACAACCTTCAAAAATAAATTTGCTAACCAAAGATATTGATTTTAATGAAACAAAAAGAAAAATCAGATAAGACGGTATTAAGTTCAAGAGCGTGTGTTCAATTCATAGGAGTTGATATGAGTATGGCAGATTTTACGGTAAGTGAGTTATTAGAAGATGGCAAATATCTTTTGTCTAATTATAAAAACACAACCGTTGGAATTAATGCTTTTATTGAAAAAATTGAATCACCTTTAGACACTTTAGTGACTCTTGAAGCAACAGGAACATATTCTATGAAATTAGTTTTTGCCTTGGCGGAACATTATATTCCAACAGCGGTGTTAAATCCGAAACAAAGTAAAGGATTTATTAGCGATGTTTTGTTAAGTACAACAAAGACGAATAATAAAGATGCTTGTGCATTAGCCTTATATGGTAAAGTAAATCGTCCAAAAACGTATGTTCTTCCTGATTCTAAAGTGTTGGAAATACAGGAGTTTAGAAATTTATTAGCGATGTATAAAAAGCAACGAACAGTCGTTAGTAATAAGCTTCATGCGTTAAGTTTTCATGCTCAACCATCAGATTTTGTAGTGGCAGAATTAGAAGAAGATAAAAATTATTTAGAGGCTAAAATTGAGAAAATAGAAGCACAATTATGTAATTTATCAACGGAAAGTTTTGATGATTTGTATAAATTAGCTTTGAGTATTAAGGGAATTGGTCCGGCAACAGCAACCGCTCTTTTGATTGCTACGAATGGTTGTACAAATTTTGATAATGTCAAGCAATTAGCTAAGTTTTTAGGAGTTTGTCCAACTCAAAATGAAAGTGGAAAATCGGTTAGAGGGCGGAGAAGTTTAGCAAAAACAGGAGCAAAAGAAGTACGAGCTTTATTATATATGGCTGCTCGTTCCGCTCGAAAATTTAATTTAGTATGCAAGGATTTATATGAAAGATTGAGATCAAGAGGAAAATGTCATCAAGTAGCAATGAATGCAATTAGTCATAGATTAGTCAAGCAATTTTTTGTCGTTGTGACTAAACGAGTACCTTTTGATAACGAATATGAATTAAATAAACAGAAGTAGAACTAAAACCAAGAAACTAACAGCTTTTTGAAAAAAACTCTACTTTTTTCTTGGTTTTTAACACAGTTCATCTCCTAAGCTATTAGGCACGAACTTATAATGAATTGAGATAAAAACTTTTCGTCCAAATAATATTGAGTTTTCAGTTCACCATCAAACCAACATTTAGATAAATTTAAAGTTAAAGAAATACGGAAATATTGGTTTGATGGTAAAGTGAAAGTTACACATTTGTTGGTTGTTTTAGGATTAGATTTGTTCTTTGTCTAATTTTCGTCTTTGATATTTGGGAGATTCCGTACCAAGTACGGAATGACGGAAAAGGTGGAATGACAGAAAGGTTCGTTTTGTTAATTTCGTAAAATACATTCTTATGAAAAAAATATTTCAACTATCAATAATCATTACAATCGGAATTTTACTAACTTCTTGTAGTGCTGCTCCTTACAATGCTGCTGAAGTTCCTGCTAATAGTAGGAGTAGAAATCAATGGGATATTGATTCAGATAAAATCAAAAAAGC
The DNA here is from genome assembly GCA_045106825.1 of Saprospiraceae bacterium. GTDB lineage: Bacteria > Bacteroidota > Bacteroidia > Chitinophagales > Saprospiraceae > CAWVWD01. The sequence continues at coordinate 24,807 of JBGCFH010000397.1, forward strand.
AGAAGAAACCGAACGCAAAATCATCTATAATGCTTCGATGCGAATTGAAGTCGATGAAATTGATAATCAAACCAAAGATGTTATTGCGAAAGCAAAGGCTCAAGGTGGATATATGGTGAGTTCGGATATTGATAATGTGTCGCTTCGGATTCCTGCGGAAAAGTTGACTTCGTTTATGGACGAAATCGGTACAATGGGCGAAGTTGATAGCCGAAATGTGTATTCGCAAGATGTAACGGAAGCGTATGCTGATATGGAAATTCGTTTGGAAAATGCGGAGAAAACTCGCAAACGTTATTTGGAATTGTTGAATAAAGCGGAAAAAGTCAGCGATATTTTAGAAATCGAACGAGAATTAGAACGCTTGAATAATGAAATCGAACGCTTGAAAGGGCAACGAAAAAGTTATGATACACAAGTTCAATATTCGAGTGTCAACATCTATTTCTTTACGAAAGCAAAACCTGGTCCTTTGGGTTATATTTTTGTGGGTTTGTATAAAGGTGTGAAATTTTTGTTTGTAAGAGATTAAAAAGTGATTAGTGAGCAGGTGACTTTGAGTCATCTGCTCACTTGTTTTCAGAAATTATGAAAGATTTACTCAATAAATTACTGTGGAAAGGTCGGAATAAGTGGCAGATTTTAGGTGCTGCGGTTGGAACATTTATCGGAATGTTGTTGCTGTTGCAAGCGGTTCAGTTTTATTCAGATTTACAAGGTTTGATGAACGGAACATCGAATAGTCGGGAAGATGGTTATTTGATGATTAACAAAAAAGTGAGTTTGCTGAATACACTTGGTGGAGCTTCGACTTTTTCGGAAGCAGATATTAAGGAACTAAATCAGCAAGACTTTGTGGACGAAGTTGGTGTGTTTAAATCGAATCAATTTCGAGTTTCGGCATCAAGTCAAATGCTTGGTTTTTATAGCGAAATGTTTATGGAAGCCGTTCCAGATATGTTTATGGATGTGAAACCGAGAGGTTGGAATTGGTCGCCGAGCGATAAGGAAATTCCATTGGTGATTTCTCGGGATTATTTGGCATTGTACAATTTTGGGTTTGCTCCGAGTCAAGGTTATCCGCAGTTTACGCAAAGTACGATTAAGCAAGTTTCGTTTACGATTACAGTCAGTGGAAATGGTACAACTCGACGTTATCGAGGTCGAATTGCAGGATTTTCGGATAGAATAAATTCGATTCTTGTGCCACAATCATTTTTAGATTATACCAATGAACAATTAGGAAATGGAATTGCAGAAAAACCTTCTCGTTTGATTTTCTCAACCGATAATCCGTATAGTCAAGAACTCAACGAATATTTGACGGATAAAAATTATGAAATCAGTCGAGGTCGAGTGATTGGTGAAGAGTTGAAAGTCTTGTTACAACTGTTGTTGTCGGTTGTTGGTGTGATTGGTGGAATTATTGTTTTCTTATCGTTCTTGGTCTTTATGCTTAATTTTCAATTGGTTATCGCTGAATCAAGTCGAGATATTGAACTCTTATTACAAATCGGACATCGTTATAAAACGATTAGTCAAACGCTGATTCGTAACTTGACGATTTTGTTTGGAAGCGTTGTAATATTGACATTTTTTGCGTTGATTGTTGGTCGATACTTTTTTGTGGATTGGACAACGGAACAAGGTTTTAGTTTGGATAATAACTTTTCGATGTTGACGTATTTGGTGGCGATTGCGTTTGTGTCGCTGTTTTTTGGTGCGAGTTGGTGGAGTATAAATCGAAGAGTGAAGTCTTTGGGAATGTGATAAAAAATGATTATTTTCATATCCAATTTTTAATAAAAAAATTATGATACAAATAGCAAATCCGATATATGATGTTGTTTTCAAATTTATGATGTCTGACAATAAAGTCGCAAAATTGTTACTTTCAGCGATTATTGGTAATGAAATCATTGATTTGAAATTTGAACCAACGGAAACACAATTGTCCATACAAGATTCAATTACCGTTTTACGGATGGATTTTAAAGCAACCGTTCAATACGATGATGGTTCGCAACAAGTGATTATTATTGAATTGCAAAAAGCCAAGTTGCATTCGGATATTATGCGTTTTAGACGCTATTTGGGGAAGCAATACGAAGACAAAAACAATTCAATTGTTACCAAATCTTTTATAAGTAATAATGGCAAACTCATCGAACGACGTAAAGCTATTCCAATTTTGAGTATTTATTTCTTAGGTTATCCACTTGATGGCTTAGATGATGTTCCTGTGGTGAAAGTTGCTCGAAATTATATTGATATTGCCACTGGTGAAATTATAAAATACAAAACACCTTTTATTGAATCCTTGACACATGACAGTTTTATCATTCAAATTCCGTTTGTACTTAAACATCGTCGAACAGAATTAGAACAATTGTTATACATTTTTGGTGATGATGAAGATGACAAAAATCCAATGACTAAACATTTTTTGAATATTTCAGAAAATGAAATTCCTAAACGTTATCAACCTGTTTTAAGGCGATTGTTAGAAGCTTTCGCCAATGCTAAAGTTCGAGAAACTATGGAAGCGGAAGATGACATCATTCAAGAATTACAAGATTATACTCGAATGTTGCAGGAAAAGGAATTTGAAATTCAGCAGAAAGATTCTGAAATTCAGCAGAAAGACTCTGAAATTCAACAGAAAGACTCCGAAATTCAACAAAAAGACTCTGAAATTCAGCAGAAAGATTCCGAAATTGAGCAGAAAGACTCTGAAATCGAACAGAAAAACAAAGCACTTGAAGAAAAAGATCAAGCTATTATCAATGCTATAAAAAGAATGTTAGCAATGAATATATCCATAGAAGAAATTGCCACAATGTTTAGAAAATCCGTTGATTTTGTAAAAAATATTAAGTGATATTAAGTACGTGGACAGAAATAAGTACGTAATTATAACGAAGTAATTTTTTTGTTCTACGATTTGAAAAAATGTGAGTATAGCAGAGTTACACGTCCCGAGTACTCGGGATTGAAGAAGTAGAACAGAAAAAGTACGAGTTATAATACGTGATTATTTCTGTTCACGTACTTATTACCCCAAAATCTCTATGAGTATTAATACTCATAGAGATTTTGGGGTAATAATAGAAAAAGTACTCTTTTAAAACTGTTGATTATTCTTCTATTTTTGCTTTCTCTTGTTTTGTTTCCTCTGCTTCCTCTTTGCTTTCGCTAAATATCACCTCTGGCAACGCCTCAAGAGAACAAACATAACTTGACA
>JBGCFH010000398.1:0-43680 GCA_045106825.1 Saprospiraceae bacterium
AATTCCAAACGTTTGCGGACATTTTTCAAGCCAATTCCCTTTGTCAAATTATCCGTATTTGATTGTAATTGATGATTATTTCGACACGTAAATTTTAAAATTCCTTCTTCTGAAAGAGAAATATTGACATCAATAATAATATCTTCACTCAAACTTGCTGTACTGTGTTTGAACGCATTTTCAATAAAAACAATCAAAATCAATGGAGCAATTTGATAATTTGCTCGAATATTTTGAGTTTGAAAATTGATTTGTCCACGTTCTTCAACTTGTAATTCATTTAGATTAATGAAGTGTTTCATTTGCTCAATTTCCTTGCGTAAAGGCACAAAAGGCGTTTTCGTTTCGTACAACATATATCGTAAAACAGAGGATAATTCCAATATAATTTCGGGAGTTTTTGGTGAGTTTTCGATGGCGTAAGCGTATAAATTATTCAAGTTATTAAACAAAAAATGTGGATTCACTTGCGACTTCAAAAACTGTAATTCACTTTCTTTTACAGCCAATTTTAAATCCTCAACTTCTCGCTCTTTTATCAATGCATCCCAAGCAAACTTAAATCCTGAAAGTATTATCGTTACAGGAATTACGTCAATTAAGGTATAGAAAATTCCAAAAAATTTCTTGCCTTTTGTATCGGGAAAATAGATTTTTTCTAAGATCATTTCTTCCACAAAAATCGTTGCTAAAAAGACAAATATTAAACCTAAACCGAATTGCCAATATTTATTTTTATAAAAAAAACGAGGTAATAAAAAGTAATTGATAAATAACGCAGCAACAGCATAATTTAGAAAAAAGAAAAACTGATGCGTTTCAATAATTCGATGTTTTTTATCAATTGCATAAAAGATAAACACCAAAATATGTAACACAATTTGGAATAACAATTCTTTTGAAAATAGCCATTTTTGTCGCTGTTCTTGAATCATGTTTCAAATGTAAATCATTCGACATAATTTTAGAAATGGATTCTGGTAAACAGCAAAATGTTTGGGTTAAACGACAAATTAAGGTTACTATACTTCTAACAACGTAATATAACCTCGACGTTGCGAAATTCGACCTTCATTTTCCATGTTTTTTAATAATCGAGTAACGACAACTCTTGCTGTTGCTAATTCATTTGCGATTTGAGTATGTGTTACTTTCAATTCGTTATTATTCGTTGCTTTAGCTTTTTGTTCTAAATAGTATTCCAAACGAGTATCCATTTTTTGAAAAGCAACGGCATTAAAAGCGGTTAGCATGAGTTCAAACCGTTCTTTGTAAGACGCAATCACAAATGCATTCCAAGTTGAATATTTCAATAACCAACTATTTACCAAATCATAAGGTACTAAAAGTGCTACAATTGATGTTTCTGTAATCGCTTTGATTTGACTTTTTTCATTGTGAATACAAGCCGAAATTGACATAATACAACTTTCGCCTTTTTGGATATAATACATCAAAATTTCCTTATCATTTTCCTCTTTAATCACTTTGATAGAACCTTCTAAAACCAATGGTAAGACTTTTACATATTCTCCAGCTTTCATCAAAACAGTATTCGGTTCAAATGACATCAGCGAACATTTTTCGAGCAACGTTTCCCGAAGTTCCTTTTCTGTAAATTGTGGAAAATATCTTGATAATTCGTATTCTTTCATTTTCTAATAATTTCTTAAAATACAGCCGAAAATAACGCAAAAAAGCCATAGTTGTAGAACTATGGCTTCAAAAAATATGACATTAACTCCTTCGAATTAATTACTTTTTCGTGTACTAAACCCCAAAACACTATAAAGCGGACAAAAATTAATTAAACTTGTTGCTAAAAAAATAACTGCAACAACGCCTAAGACAATGGCAAGTGTTCCGCTAATAACATTGGAAAAATATAATCCTGCGACTACAACTGCTATTAAAACACGGATAATTCTATCTAAATTACTAATATTTGATTTCATGTCTATTCGCTTTTTATTGATTGATAATACAAAGTTATAGGCTTTCAAATCGTTTGTTGGTTACTTTTGTTACCGATAAAAAAAAGTTATAAATTAGATTATTTTTATAATAATTGTCGTTCACCTTCTAAAATCTGTCGTTCAAAGAAAGCATACTACAAATCTTAAACATCTGCTGTTATTTTGCATTATCATCGAAATAAATCAAAACAAAAATAATGATGAATACAGCGATACAAACAAAGCGTGGTTTAAGTTTTTTAATAGGATTTTTATTTCTAACAAGCAGTATTTTTGCACAAAAAATAACAGTTTCGGGGAAAGTTATCGAAAAAAGTAGCGAACAACCCGTAGAGTTTGCAATGATAATGTTGGCAGATAAAACGACAAAATCTGCAATTACTGGTGCAACAACCGATATTAATGGCAATTTTAAAATGCAAACCGAAAATGCTAATTTTTATATCGAAGTAACCTTTATTGGGTTTCAAAAAAAGACAATTGAAACATTTGAAATCGTGAATGGAAATGTGAATTTAGGAGCAATTACACTATCAGAAGACAGCGAAATGCTGGAAGAAGTTGAAGTTGTAGCCGAGAAATCACAAACTATTTTTAAGTTAGATAAACGTGTTTTTAATGTCGGTTCTGATTTGAGTTCGACTGGTGCAAGTGCATATGAAGTATTGAATAATGTACCTTCTGTGAATGTTAATATTGAAGGTGTGATTAGTTTGCGAGGAAGTTCTGGCGTTCAAATTTTAATCAATGGAAAACCTTCTGTGATTGCGAGTGAACAAGGAAATGCACTCGGAACGATTACCGCAGATATGATTGAAAAAGTAGAAGTTATCACAAATCCTTCGGCAAAATACGAAGCAGAAGGAACGTCTGGAATCATCAATATTGTACTCAAAAAAGAGGAACGAAAAGGGATTAATGGTTCGGTTTCATTGAATACTGGTTGGCCACAAAATCATAGTATTGGTTTAAGTCTAAACCGTCGTACAGAAAAGTTTAATTTGTTTAGTCAACTTGGCGTTGGTTATCGAGAATTGCCAAGATTCGGAGAGAATATCAATCAAGATTTAGTAAATGATCAAACGATTTTTAGTGAAGGTACAGAATATAGAAATGAGCAATTTTACAATATTATTTTAGGAACAGATTACATTATTAATCCTCGAAATATCATCACACTTTCTGGAAGTTATGCTTATGAAGTCGAGGATCAACCTTCTCGAAATGATTTTAGATTGGAGGACGAAAACGGAGTCGTTGCGGAATGGTACAGAACCGAAACAACACAAGCTACAAATCCAAAACTTCAATATGAGTTACAATACAAAAGTGACTTCAAAGATCATAAAGACCACGTTTTACTTTTTAGTGCAATAGGAAATGTGTTTGCAAAAGATCAAGAGTCGGAATTTGAAAATATTACCACTTTCGGAAATTTGGATAATGAAAGTCAACAAACTCGTACTAACTTTAGTGAAACAAAATATACTTTTCAGTTAGATTATACCAAACCATTTTCTAAAAATATCACGATGGAAACTGGTGCAATGTACGTGATTCAAGATGTACAAAATGACTTTGCGGTTGCTGATTTTATCAATGGTGAATGGATAAATGATGCTGGTTTGACGAATATTTTTGAATACAATCAAAATGTTTTAGGACTTTATGGAACTGGTTCTTATGAAACTGGTGATTGGGGATTTAAAGCTGGTGTTCGTTATGAATTAACAGATTTGCAAACATTGTTAGTGAATACAAATGTTTCAAATACTCAAAACTTTGGTAACTTCTTTCCGAGTGGATTTGTCTCTTATAAGTTCAGTGATAGATTCTCCATGCAAACTGGTTATTCTCGTAGAATCTATCGACCTCGTTTGTGGGATTTGAATCCATTTTTTAATATTAGAAATAACTTCGTTGTCCGTGCAGGAAACCCTGAATTACAACCAGAATTTACTGATTCTTACGAAATATCATCTATTTATATTTTAGATAAAGTATCGTTGAACTTTAGTGTGTATCACCGTTACACGACAGAAGTAATTGAGCGAATTTCTCTTTTTGATGATAATATTACAACTTTCAAACCATTTAATATTGGTACAAATCAAGCGACAGGTTTTGAATTTAACACGAAAATTAGTCCTAATAAATGGTTGACTTTTAATGGCGATGTAAACATTAATTATTTCAATCGTAAAGGGGAATTTGAAGGTCAAAACTTTGATTTTGATGCTACTGTTTGGTCAACAAAATGGACAGGAAAAGTAAAATTACCAAAGGATTTTGATGTTGAATTAGTTGGTCGTTATGAGTCGGAAGAGCAAATGATTCAAGGTGTAAAGTCAGATGTTTTATTTGCAGATTTAGGAGTTCGTAAGAAGATTGTCAAAGGAAAAGCGGTTGTTAGTCTTGGTGTTCGTGATATTTTTGCATCTCGTGTACGTGAAACCGAAATGGTTCAGCCAACATTCTATACATACAGCCGAAATCTTCGTGGACGATTTGTTACACTTAGTTTTAGTTACGGATTTGGTAAAGGGGAAGCTATGGAATATTCGGGACAAAAAAGAAGACATTAATCGACGCTAAACTTTGTAAGTTGTAAAGTTCATTATGATTTTGCGTGGTTTACAGTAGCAGTTCCAAGTTCTTGGGATTGTTACTGTAGCCTCAAAATATTCAAGACCATGTAAATCATAAAGAACCACTTGTCATAACTATCACTTGTTGCTTCAATTTGGGTAGTTAGGATTGAATACACATCAAGACATCAACACAAATAACGATTTTGAAAAAGTAGAAATCTTAGGTTCTTTATGATTTTACGTGGTTTTGAATATTTTGATGCTAAGTAACGGCCCCGAGTCCTCGGGGCAGCCGAAAATATCACAAACTCATACGGCAGCTAAAGCAGCCGCTACTGTAAACCACATAGAATCATAAAGAGCCAAATCTTATCGTTTACCACCCAAATTGTCAAAGAGCCAAACAAATTTTAAAAAGGAAATTGTCTACAAAAAAACGTTACTTTGTATAGTCTTTTTTCAGAATATTCAAATGGTGATTCGTGTGTAATGTGGTGAATAATACAAACTCACGAATTGTCAGTTTTCCGATTGCAGGATGTAGCATCACATAAACACTTATATCAGTATCTTTCCATTTTTCAAATGCTTTAATAAAGTCATTCAGTTCGCTTTCAAATCGCTGAATCAATGCCGAACGCTCAAAAGTTCGTCCCGATTCGGCTTCATACGCACTCAACGTTTTAAAGCTGTTTTTGACCACAACATTGTGGTATTTTTCTACTATTTCATCATACGTTCTTTCTGTACGATTGCATTTTCCAAACATCGTTCGCAATCCTAATTTCGGCATTTTCATACCTTGTGTTACTGCTTTTGTACTTTTTAGCAAATGATATAAATGTCCTGCAATTGACCATTTTCCTTCCACCATGATTTTATTAAAATGACTTTCAGGTTGTTCATTTATCCAATTAATAATAGCTTGAAAGCTATTTTCTAAATCTTGAATGAGTTGACTTCTTGTTGATATTTCCATAATAATCGTATCTTTGATTTATAATAGTTACTTTTAATAACTAAAGCAAAAGTACAATATAAATATTTGATAAACAATACGTTACAAATAACAAACTTAGTAACATGGAGATAACTAAAACTGATAATCAAGCAATTAACCTTAAAAATAAAGTTGCTAATTTTTTCACTCGGTCGATTAAAAACAGAAAAAACAAAGGTTTTTGTATCACGAAAGATATTATGGCAGTTGTGATGGACAAATGGAGTTTGTTTATCATTTACAATTTAGGCTATTATGGCACATTACGCTTTGGCGAATTAAAATCTAATATTAGTGGCGTTTCATCAAGAATGTTGTCCGTTACATTGAAAAAATTAGAAAGTCATGGCATTATTGAACGAAAGGCTTACGCCGAAATTCCGCCACGAGTTGAGTATAAATTGACAATATTTGGAAAAGCATTCGCAGAGAAAAGTGTGGAGTTGAATGAATGGTTGTTGGATAGATATTTGGAAAAATAAGGAAGGATTCAAATATGTTTGGTTCATTGACAATTTTTGCCAAAAGCAAAAATTATTGTTTTACAGTAGCGGCTGTCTTTAGCTATCGTAAACAATTTTAAACAAAGACGGCAGCTAAAGACAGCCGCTACTGGCAAAATCTGACAAGATTTTCATTGTTTTCATGTCTTTACATATTAAAAAGCGACATTAGCCGTACAAACCTTAAAAGAGATAATAAATTCAAAAAAGATTTATAATAAGTATCATCTTTAATGATTTGAATAAAAAAATAATTTATACAAATACATTTTTCATTAAAAATTGGTAATTTTAATATTAATTTCAACCAATCATTTTAACTTCAAAAATTATACATTCAAAACCTACACTCATCAAACAACTAATATTATAACTTTTATAAAAAATTTCAAAAAACAATCGTGACAAAATTAAGTAACTTAACAAAAAGTAGTGTATTCTTTATTTTCTTTATAATGCTAACTATTGGATGTTCTAACATAAGTACAGAAGAAAATATCGTAGAACAAGAAGAAAAGAAGCCTTTACCAACAGAGATTATTGCGAACGGAAATATGATTTATGCCGCACAAGAATATGCTGTTCCAGCAGATGAAGTAGCAGAAATGCTCAAGTATAGTTATCCTAAAAATCCGAATAAACAAGTTTTTCTGACTTTTGATGACGGCCCTTGTAAGTATACTAAAACGATATTGGGGATATTAAAGGATAAAGAAGTACATGCTACTTTCTTTGTATTAGGAAGTCAATTAAGGTATGAAAGTAGTAAAAGTATCATTAAACAAACAATAGAAGAAGGTCATTCGATTGCTAATCATTCTTTTAGTCATAGCTATAAAAAATTATATCCTGGCAGAAGAGTAAATGTGAAAACATTTATGGATGAGATTGATACAACAAACAAGATGATAAAAAATATAGTAGGAACAACGTTTGATACACGAGTGCTTAGATTGCCAGGTGGATATGGGACTCGAATCTATTTTCGAGATGTAAACTTGCCTCTATTAGATAGTGCATTACGTAAAGAGAATATTGTATCGTTAGATTGGAGTGCAGAGACAAAAGATGCTGTCGGTAGACGTTATTCTACAAAACAATTGGTAAAAAACGCTATTTCTCAGAGTGAAGGACAAAATCAAGTCATCTTATTGATGCATGATGTCAAAGAACGAACGGTACTTTCTTTACCGGATATCATTGATCATTATAAATCTAATGGTTATGAGTTTAAAGTTATTTCAAACCCATCATTAGAAAAAAATAATAACAAGCAAACAAAAAAGGTTGTACAATCACAATAACTCTAATTTTTCTAACAATCGACTTTTTCGGCTTCTCGAAACATTGATATGTTCGCCATTGGATAAGATAACTTCGCCGCCTTCGCCTTTTAAGTATGCCTTCAGATGCCTTAGATTAATCAAGTGCGAATGATGTATACGAATAAAGTTGTGGTATTCTAAGAGTTGTTCTAATTCTTTCAATGTTTTGGTGACAACAATTTTATGAGCGATTAGATAAATAATCGAATAATTTGAATCTGCTTCGCAGCGAATGATTGTGTCAACTTCAATCAATTCCAATCCTTTTTGAGATGGAATAACGATTTTCGGTTGACGGTTTGCACTAACTTGCTGAATAATCGACTGTAAATCAGGTGTTTGCTGTTGAGTTATTTTTTTTTCTACTCGCTCAACGGCTTTTATTAATTCTTCTGTATCAATCGGTTTGAGTAAATAATGAATCGCACCGACTTGAAAAGCTTGTATCGCATATTTGTCATAAGCAGTTGTAAAAATCAGTTCAAATTGTTGATATTCTAAGTGGTTCAGCAGCTCAAAACCATTCATTTTGGGCATCGAAATATCAAGGAAAACTAAATCAGGTTTTAATTTATTAATTAATTTGATGCCTCGTTCAGCATTATTTGCAATACCGATAATCGTGACTTGTGGACAAAAGTTTTCTATCAACAACTCTGTTGTTTCCAAACTATGTAATTCGTCGTCTATTAATATAGCTTTCATTTATCAAATTATTTTTTGTCATTAAATGGTTCATTGACAATTTTTGCCAAAAGCAAAAATTATTGTTTTATGTAGCGACTGTCTTTAACTGCCGTAAATAATTTCAGGCAAAGATGGCAGCTAAAGACAAAAAAATTGTCGAACAACCATCTAATTTTTAATACCAAACCCCTTAAACAATTTAGCTATAAATTATTTCGACTCTTGTTCCTATCGCTTCGTTTTGAGTATTTTGTAAATCTATTATTTTAAAATCAGCTTGTCGATTAAGTGATTTTTTCATCAAATCCATACGTTCTTTCGTAATATTTAACCCATGTGATTTATGGATTTGGTGTTGTCCTGCTTTAAGTGCCTTAGCTTTCGCTCGACCAATACCATTATCTTCAATTGTAATGACGGTTTTCTCTTCTTTTAGTTTTATGAGTATATTTAGTTTTCCCTTCTTATCACTTTGCATTAAGCCGTGCCAAATAGCATTTTCTACAAATGGTTGAATCGTCAACGGTTGCACTTTCAGTTCTTGTGTATTGACTTGCTTATCAATCGTTAATTCAAAATCAAACTTATCCTTAAAACGCATTTGTTCAAACTCAACGTATAATTTTAACGCATTCAATTCTTCCTGTAAAGAGATAAGATTTGCACGAGAGTTATTTAGCATCATACGCAATAAACGAGAAAATTTTGTAATATAATTATCCGCTTTTTTTGTTTCATTTTTTAAATAAAATAATCGAATCGAGTTCAGACAATTAAACAAGAAATGAGGGTTCATTTGTGCTTGAAGTGCTTTCATTTTGATTTGTTCCATTTCCCTTTCAAATGTCGATTTGAGTTGTTCCGCTTTTGCTTGTTCCGCTTCTTGTGTTTTTTGAATAGCTTTTTGAGTTTGTAACGTTACTTCCTGTTCCAGTTTTTCTTGCATTTCTTTCTGAATAGTAACGTTCAATTCTAATTGTTTAATCAGATTTTCTTTCGTTTTAATACGTTCCAAATCATTCAACCGAACTTGATAAGCCAAACCAATGGCTAACAATAAAATCTCCGCCAGAATAAACGGAATCGAATAGCTTAAATTTCCTAAAATCGGTGGAATAACAGCCGCCAACATTAATATAATTCCCGAAACAATAACAATCCATTCTAACGTTTTCGGTTGCTTCCGTATAATAATAATTATAAATGCTAATGACACAATGGTATTGATAACTCTAAAAATGGTCATCATGTTTAAATGAATCGGATTAAAAGGAAAAAAGCAATACAAACAACTATAAATCAACATAATAAATAAAATCAGAAAAATACTACCAATCAAATATTTATGAAATTTAGGATAATTCTCTTTGAAATTTAAAAACTTATTGATAAAAGCTAAATAGGTAACGGATGATAAAATCTGTGCATTCTCATTCACCAAACCCATGACAGTAGGCTCGTTAAAAATTGTCCAGAATAACATCGGTTGTAGTCGATTCAAAAAATAAATAAATAGCGTAATCAAATAACAAGAATAAAGGAAAAATGATTGTTTTTTATTAATTAAAAACTGTATCAAAAAGTATAAACATAAAAATCCCGAAATCGCCAAAAAGATAATAAACAGCATTTCCATTCTATCTAAATTTCTATCATGCAAAATCGTCATACCTTTAGGCATTTTCATTATCGAAATCAACCGTTCAAAATTAAGATTTGCACCCCATTTTGAAAAATTTCGTACTCGAAAATAAACTGGCTTCGAAAAATCTAATGTATTTGTTGAAATATAAATAGCATCATAACTACCAATATCAATTTTTGTTTCTGTATAAGTTCCTCGCAAAACTTCTTGATAAGTACCATCTTTATTAGGAAAAAAGAATGTGATTGAATCAACCATCGGATAAAATAATTCATACTCAACCGTCGTATCCTGTTCCAAATAAAAAGCAGCCCAATAAGTATGTTGAATTGGAAAAAACTCTGGAAAAACTTTTTTAGTAAATGCTTTATCTTGAACTTCTGTAAGTGTCAATTTATTTGAAGAATCCGTAAAATGTACCAATTCTTCTTGAAAAATATAATGCTGATAATATTTTTCAAATTGTAATGTATCAATTGCACTTAAATTAAAAGAGCAACAAATAACCATTGTTATAATATATAAATATTTGAAATTCATAGCGTACATTTATTTTTTCACAAGCATCAAATATATGAATAAGTTACCTTATGATGCAAATTTAAATTTAGAGATTGAACCATTAGATGCACACATCAAATCAAAAAAATCCGTACTTTTGTACTTCTTACAGTCAATACATTTTTTGGATTAGTTTGAGCGTTCCTCATTCCTAATTCCTAACTCTATAATGAAGCACATGAAGCATCAAGCACTCGAACCAGAACAAAAAGCACTCGAAATCAATTTGGACAACGCTGTTTATGGCACTTTTGCAGAAATCGGTGCTGGACAAGAAGTGGCTCGACACTTCTTTCAAGCTGGTGCAGCAGCAGGAACAATCGCTAAAACAATGTCGGCGTATGACAAAGTTTATAGTGACGAAATCTATGGCCCAGAACCGACAGGAAGATATGTTTGTGAAGCTCGACTCTACAAAATGCTTAATCATGAGTATGAACTACTCGAAGAACGATTGACTGACGAACGTCCTGATACTACATTCTTTGCTTTCGCAGATACTGTTGCAGCGATTAATTATCATCGTACGATAAAAGGTGATGGTTGGTTAGGTATTCGTTTTCAAATAGAACCAAACAGCGAGTATAACGATGTTGTCTTACACGTAAAAATGTTGGATAACTCCAATGGTTTACAACAACAAGCTATTGGAATATTGGGCGTGAATATGGTTTATGGAGCATTCCGTTATCAAGATGATCCCGAAACCTTTGTAAAGTCTTTAATGGATAGTTTGGAAGGTCGAGTACAAGTCGATATGATTCGGATGACTGGGCCAGCGTTTGAGCATTTGGATAATCGGTTGTTGACCTTGTATCTGGTCAAACATAAGTTGTGTAATGTCTCAATGTTTGATAAAAAAGGTCAACCAGTTCACGCTTCAGAATTTTTGTATCGCAAGTCCGTATTGATGCTTCGAGGTAGTTTTCGACCGATGACTTTAGTCAATGACGACATGCTCAAAGTCTCGACTAATCAATTCAAATCAGAACCAGATGTTGATGCTCGAAAGGCAAAAGTATTGACTGAAATTACGATTGATAACCTCTCGGCAGATGGAGAAGTTGATATAAAAGACTTCCTTGACAGAGCGGATTTGTTGTGTGCGATGGGACAAACCGTTGTTATTTCTAACTGCGATGTCTATTCCAAATTGATTGATTATTTAGCAGATTTTAAAGTCAATAAAGTTGGAATTGTTGTTGGTGCAAGGGTTTTATTAGATTTGATAAATGATAAATATTACAATTATTCTGATGGTCGATTGTTAGCTGCTTTCGGCGAGTTGTTCCGTAAAAATGTAAAATTATATGTTTATCCAATCATGCAAGAAGGAACAGCAGAACTCATGACCGCTCAAAACATGCCGATTCCAGACGAAATTCGCTTCTTGTATAAACACTTAACCGATGGCGAACAAATCACTGATATCATTGGTTACAACCGTAAAATTTTACATATTTTTTCTAAAACTGTTTTAGAAATGATTGCTAATGACGAACCTGGTTGGGAAAAACTTGTTCCATCGAAAGTTGTTCGTTTAATAAAAGATAAATCATTGTTTAATTATCCGATACAGAAGTTGGAGTTTGAATATTAGAGTTTACTGTTTTTTATAAAACGATTGAGATTGTAATAATACAATAATACTAAGAGTTTCTATTTTTGGCTCTTCATGCAGTCAGCCATTCTCGGTTTAAAAAATTTTATAATGCGTTTTATAAAGAATTGATGCTTTTAATGACTTTTTTAAATAAGAACATTCCACAGGCGATTTTAAATCGAATGTCGTCAACTTAAGGAAAAGAACTAAGTTTTTAGCAAGTCACCTGATGACTTTAAGTCATCAGGTGACTACATCCGACCTTTCTTGAAGAAAGTTCAATCGCTTAAGTTGACGACAGGCGATTTTAAATCGCCCGTCGAATTCTTACTTAATTTAGATTGCAGATTATCGTAAAAATCACTAATTACAGCAAAACACATTACGAATTATTTCAAACCGAGAATAGCTGCCTAAATCATCAAAATTAATATCGCAATTGCAAAAAAATAAACGATAGTCATTAGGTGAGTCGTTGGAGTTTCTTAAATAATTAAATTCACTTTCGTTATTTATTTAAAAACTCACCTGATGATTTTCTTGCAATCGCTACATCAAAATCAAAAGAAATGAAAAGTTATCCAAATGTCAAAAAATATGGTTTAATCTTAGGGCCAATTCTATTTTTAGTTCTATATAATTTATCAAACCCATTGGTAACACCAGAAGCAGACAAAGTGATCTCAATTGCAGTTTGGATGGTTACTTGGTGGATTACAGAAGCAGTTTCGATTTCTGTTACTGCATTAATTCCATTGACGTTTTTCCCTTTTTTAGGAATAATGGACATGAAAGCAACAGCCGCTAATTATGGAAGTCCAATTGTCTTTTTATTCTTCGGTGGATTCGTCATTGCATTAGCATTAGAAAAGGTACAATTACATCGCCGAATCGCTCTCAATATCATCAAACTCACAGGAACAAGTCCAAATCAAGTGATTTTAGGATTTATGTTTGCGACCGCTTTATTAAGTATGTGGATTAGTAATACTGCGACAACCGTTGTTATGTTACCGATTGCGTTATCGGTCATTCGATTATTAATCAATGATGAAGATGGATTTACACAAAAAGATAAAAATTTTGCATTAAGCATTATGTTGGGCATTGCCTTTTCGGCAAATGTCGGTGGAATTGCTACAATCATTGGTACACCGCCAAATACCGTTATGGCTGGTTTTTTAGAAAATGAATACGATATTAAAATTTCGTTTTTAAATTGGATGATTTTAGGTGTTCCCTTTTCTTTATTAATGTTAGGAATTATCTACATCGTTTTAGTAAAATGGATTTATCCAAATCATTTACCTGAAAAATCTAATTCTAAAGCATTGATTCAAAATGAGTTACAACAATTAGGAAAAATAAATTCAACAGAAATAAAAGTTTTAATCATTTTCTTTTCAGCAATTATACTTTGGATAACTCGTAGTTTAATCAATCCATATTTACAAAGTATTAGTTTAGAATTATCCGATGCAGGAATTAGTATGATGGCAGCTTTCGCCTTATTTGCGATTCCATTTAAATTTAACAACGGTGAATTTGCACTGGATTGGAAAGATACTGAAAAATTACCTTGGGGAATTTTGATTCTATTTGGTGGCGGGTTAGCATTGGCTGGTGCGTTGGCTCAAGCTGGTATTATTGATTTGATTGGAAATATCATTGCTCAAAATCAAGGTTTAAGTATAATAACCGTTACAGCAGTTTTAATTTTGGTCTTGTTATTTATGACAGAGTTAATGAGTAATGTTGCTTTAGTAGCGATTTTTGCTCCAGTTGTTGCTGGAATTGCCTTAGGTTTAGATGCTGAAATGTTGCATTTATTAATTCCGATTACAATGGCTTCAAGTTGTGCGTTTATGTTACCGATGGCAACACCTCCGAATGCCATTGTATTTGCCAGTGGTTATATCAAAGTTCATGAAATGGCAAAAGTTGGTGTGATTTTGAACCTTATTGCTGTTACGATTTTAATATTTATGGCGAAATTTGTAATTCCGTTGGTGTTTTGATTGAAGGCTGTGACGCAGAGGTTTTATAGATTCAATACGATTTAGGTTAGTAGACGTTGGCTTTAATACTTTACAGAATAAGATAGAAAATAACTCTGCGTCTCTACGTTTAATACAAAAAAGCGTTGAACATCATATATGACATTCAACGCCTGAATAAGCGATAATTAATATAAATTACGAATTATTTAAAACCCGTAACTCGGATTTATTAATCAGCGAATACTTCAAAGTTTACATTAAACTCAACATCGTTGTGTAATTTCACTTTAGCGACATAATCACCTAAGTTTTTCACCTCTTCTAAAAGAGTGATTTTACGACGTTCGACATCTACACCGACTAATTCGGCGATAGCTTGAGCAATTTGGACATTAGTAACACTACCGAAGATTTTGCCGCTTGTACCAGCTTTAGCTCCGATTCTTAATGTTTGTCCATCTAACTTAGCAGCAGTTGCTTTAAATTGTTCGATAATTCTATCCTCTGCGGCACGTTGTCTGCGAATACGTTCGTCCAAAGTTGCACGATTTGTTTTATTCGCAATAATTGCCATTTTTTGAGGAATTAGATAGTTGCGACCGTAGCCATCCTTTACCGTAACAATTTCATTAACCTTGCCAAGTCGTTCCATGTTTTTTAGCAAAATAATTTCCATTGCTTAAAATTTTGAAATGCTTTTAATTTTTATATTATGAATGTCAATTGATGATTCATAATCATTAATTAAAAAGTGCATTAATTAAAAAAATTACTTTAAAAGATCCGTTACATACGGTAACAATGCTAAATGTCTTGCACGTTTGATAGCAGTTGACATTTTTCGTTGATACTTGAGCGAGTTTCCAGTAATTCGGCGAGGTAAGATTTTGCCCTGATCGTTTACAAACTGCATCAAGAAATCAACATCTTTATAGTCGATATGCTTGATACCAAAACGACGAAAGCGGCAATATTTCTTACGTTTTTGTCCGATTTTCGGATTACTTAGAAACTTAATATCGTCTCTACTTGCCATGGTTTTAGCCTCCGTTTGAGAACATCAAAAAGTAAATTATTCGGTTGAAAATTTAATTTTTGTTGTTTTCGTTTGGTGATAAAAATTTAGTTGTCTTCGTAGTTTTTAGTAGAGTTCTACCCAACTCTGTTTCATTCAGAACTTACTTCTTGTTTTCTGCTTCAGCTTCAGCTGTTTCAGTTTTCTTTTTACCGATTAAGCCTGCACGTTTGTCAGAGTTATATTTAACTCCGTATTTGTCCAAAGCAATCGTAAGAAAACGCATAACACGTTCGTTACGACGGTAATTAAGTTCGAGTGTATCAACAACCTCACCTGTAGGTACTGAAAACTCGATTGTGAAGTATAATCCTGAAGAACGCTTGTTGATAGGATACGCTAATTGGCGTAAGCCCCATTTTTCAACATGCACAATCTCTCCACCTGCTTCTTTCAAAAACGCTTCATAACCAGCTACTGTGCTTGCTACTTCTTCGTTTTGAATAACAGGATCGAGGATAAAAGTCGTTTCGTAATGACGCATTCTCCTTGATTAATAATTGTGAATAGATAATTTTCAAAAAACTTCGTAAATAATTCAAATTGAACGATTTACGAATCGCTTCCTTAAAAGCGACTGCAAAAGTAGTTATTTATAATAAATTTTCAAAGCAACTATTGATTTTAATCTGACGTTTGTAAATTTTAGTTAATAGTTAAAATTTCAATTTGATAAAAATGAGATACAAGACCTTGATATTACTTTTTATTTTTTCGTTCCTTTCACAATCTGCATTTACACAAAAATTAGATGAAAGACGATTAAACCTTTATAAACCAGGTGTTACGAAAATTCTACCTTATAAAGTAGGCGATACATTCACCTTCAAAATGAAAGATTTTGAGCATTATTACAGTTTTAAAATCACCGATTTGCGAAATGAT
Organism: Saprospiraceae bacterium; assembly: GCA_045106825.1. Classification (GTDB taxonomy): domain Bacteria; phylum Bacteroidota; class Bacteroidia; order Chitinophagales; family Saprospiraceae; genus CAWVWD01. The sequence continues at coordinate 15,852 of JBGCFH010000398.1, forward strand.
TCAATTATGTTTGATAATAGAGTTGTTCGATTACATCAAATAGCTTCCATAAAATATCCTCGAAGTAGTGAGAATTTTGCTAAAAGTGCTGCCCGTTCACTATATGTTTTTGGTGGTTCGTGGTTGTTTTACACAGGAGTTGATGATGTAATGGGCAATGATCCGAGTTGGATTCGAGCTGGTGTTATTGCTGCAACTGCTGGTGCATTGGGTTTTATTGTTCAACAATTTACTCGCCCAAAAACATATGTTTTAGATGATGACCGTTATTTGAGGATTCTTACGCCTTGATAATTCATTACGCTCAAAGTTATTTTTATCTTCTCATTAAATATTGTAATTTAGAGGAGGAATCTTAAGTTTTTTGGTTCTTTGATTTTTTTTGTGGAAACGCTCAAAATTCAAAATAATAAAAACCTTTCAACAATGGTATTTGGTATCAGGTATTTGATTGAAAATCAATGGAAAATACCATCATAACAAATTTCATTTTTTTACAATTTTCATCGAAAACTACAATTTTTTTCAGAGAATCAGTTTTTTTATAACTCTTTAAATAATGTAACATCTAAAAAATTGGGTTCTAAATCCAATTAAATAGACGGTATGACTTTGAAAATATAGACTAAATAATATAAATGAACTATCTAAAAATTAGCCTTTTCGCATTGGCAATTATTGCGTTACAATCAGCTGGCTGTAATGAAAAAATTAGTAAGAATACTACAAAAAAAACAGCCTCAACTTCAAAATATCAAAACATTCCGATTGATACAACTCGCCGATTAGTTGGACCTTGTGAGCCAAGTATTTATATCAACCCAACAAATACAAATCAAGTTGTTGCAGGTTCGGTTTTGAATACCGTTTATTGGTCAGAAGATGGTGGAAAAACATGGGAGATGAAGCAATTGAAATCTTCTCATGGTGTTTATGGTGATCCAGTGATTACCGCTGATTATGATGGAAATTTCTATTTTGCTCATTTGTCTGATCCTGATGGAACAGGTTGGAGTTCTAAAAAATTATTGGATAGAATTGTCGTTCAACGCTCAGAAGATGGTGGAAAAACTTGGTCTAATGGCGGTTATGCAGGTTTGAATCATCCAAAAGATCAGGATAAACAGTGGTTAGTTGTGAATCCTGAAAACAATGAAATCTATATGACTTGGACAGAATTTGATGTGTATAATTCGAAAAAAGAAAATGATGATTCTCGAATTTTATTTTCCAAATCAACGGATAAAGGCGATACTTGGTCAGAAGCAATTACAATTAATCAATTTAATGGTGATTGTTTGGATGACGATGAAACGACAGAAGGTGCTGTTCCTGCGGTTGGCAAAAACGGTGAAATCTTCGTTGCTTGGGCTTATAATGACAAAATCTATTTTGATAAATCATTAGATGGTGGAAAAACTTGGTTAAAGGAAGATATTGTTGCAGCGAATCAACCTGAAGGTTGGACATTTGAAATTCCAGGTATTTCTCGCTGTAATGGTTTACCTGTAACTGCTGTCGATAGAAATACAAATACGATTTATATCAATTGGACAGATCAACGAAATGGAAAAGATGACACAGATGTTTGGATTATAAAATCAACAGATGGCGGCGATACTTGGTCTGAACCCAAGCGAGTAAATGATGATGACGCAGGAAAACAACAGTTTCTAACTTGGATGTCTATTGACCAAACTGATGGAACAATTTACACTGTTTTTTATGATAGACGAGCTTATGACGACACAAATACAGACGTTTATATGGCTTACTCAAAAGATGGTGGAGAAACATTTATTAATGAAAAGATCAGTGCAACGCCATTCAAGCCAAGTGCTTTTAATTTCTTTGGTGATTACAATAATATCTCGGCTCACGATGGTAAAGTTCGACCGATTTGGACTCGTGCAGATGGTGTTAAATTGAGTGTTTGGAGTGCTTTGGTTGATATGAATTGATTGTTTATTTGTTTGTTTGTTTGTTAATAAAAAGCCATTTCAACTTTCGAGTCGAAATGGCTTTCTCAATTATTTAATATTTAAACTATTAAATACTTAGTTAGAACTAACACCTAAAGCATTCAATGTTTGGATATTTAAGTTACCTTGAGGTAAGCTATTATCTTTTTGATATTTTATTAACATAGAACGAGTTTGAATACCCATGATACCATCAACTGAACCTACGTTATATCCTTTAGAGTTCAATGCTCTTTGAACGTCCATTACAACTCTATCAGAAGTTTTGGCAGCACATAAAATCTCTACCCATTCAGTATAACCACCACCTGAAACTAAACGTCTTTCTTCTACTAAGTCATACTGATCAGCAGTTGAAGTAACTACATCACCAACACAATCAGAGTTTACACGAACTTTTTTAGAGATAGTTTTAGTAACAGCAGGAATCGTGACTTGTTCTGTACGTGCAGGTTCTTTGATAACTTGAACTTTGATTGTTTTGTAAACAGCAGGAATTTCTTCTACGATTTCACGCTCTGACTCAAGCAATGTTTTTTCTGTATCATAAGAATATTCAGCAGGTGTTACTTCCCAACACATAATAAAACAATCTTCTGGATTAGCAGACAAACAACCTGGATCTTTTTTCTTACGTACCCATTTTCCACCTTCTGGCTTCACCAATGTTTTATTAGTTGATTTGTAATCATATTTTGCAGGAATAACTTTTTTTGTACAGTAACCTTCTTTTACCATAATTTCCTTCGTTACTGTTTCATAAACAGCAGGCTTATAGATATATTTCACAGAAGCTTCTTTTACAACAATTGTTTCAGTTACTGTCCTGTATTCTGGTGCAGCTTTTGAAACAGTCGTTTTTCCTGCTTTTTTTAGTTTTTGAACCATTATAGTTTCATAACGATCTGGCATTTTACACTTTGCATAACATTTTCCATCTTCTGGTGCTGGTGGCAAATCATTAAATGGAATGTCCTCCGTTTGTGCGTAAGAAAGTGTAGCAACAAATGCAACCAATAATAGTGTTAATAAGTTTTTCATTGTTTTTAATTTTAATAAACTAATTGATTTTTAATTATTAATCAATCGTTAGGTATAATTTTTATATTATTCTTAATTAGTAGTGTTAATATCAGATAAATTTTGTTTTATTTCACAGGTTCAATATTTTATATCAAAATAAATCAATACAAAATATTTTAATATGTATTAGGTTGATAATTAAAATGAATAAAAATATATATTTACACAAATGTAATAAAAAGTGACATATAACATTAATTATTATCGTATTTTATGATAAATATTTAATGTCACAATGAGTCATTTTTTTTATTTATTTAAGTTTTAATTTTGAAGATTTTTTTTTGTAAAAAAACCAAAGTTGTACTTTGGATAAAGGGTTAAATGACATCTTTTATATGTGTTTCTTTCTGCTTATATGCTTGAAAAAAGTTAAAAACTACAATATTCAATGTCACAATAATTGATTTTTATTTTATTTGGGGTTTAAATTTGATAAGAACCTTAATAAAGAAACTAAAAATGTACATTGAATAAATATTAAGAATATGCTTATTTTTACGTAACTACTCAGCATTTATAACATCGTGCGTTTAATCCCCGAGGTTTCGGGACGCAGCAGGTTAAAACCTGATTCTTTAGATGGTTCTTTGATGAGAAACACTCGAACAGGAGAAAATTTATCCTTAAAATCGGAGTTTTATCTTTTTTGCCATCTTCTTGTACCGCGTAATATCTCCAGAGTTTTATTTTGTCCTGTTGCGTCCCGAAACCTCGGGGATTAAACGCAGAATTTCATAGATACTGAGTCGTTACCATTTTTTTATTAAAATTTAGTTAAATGCAACAATGTTGCATTTAGTTTATTATCTTTGCGTTGTCTAAATCAAAATTATTAAACATAAACACATAATTAATCAACTATGAAAGTATTACATTTTTTATCAATTGCATTATTCGGAATACTATTAACGGTTTCTTCTTGTACAGTAGATGAACCTGAAGATCCGAAAGAAGAAGAAGTGATTACAACACTTCGTTACACTTTAACACCTACTGGTGGCGGAGATGCTGTTACCTTTGAGTTTCAAGATATTGATGGTGACGGCGGAGATGATCCGATTATCACCAACGGTACTTTAACGGCAAACACTTCTTATACAGGAAGTATCGAGTTGTTAAATGAAGCAACAAGTCCAGTAGAAGATGTTACTGTAGAAATTAGAGCGGAAAAAGAAGATCACCAATTTTTCTATACTACAACAGCAACTGATTTAACAATTGGTTACACTGATTTTGATGCGGATAATAATCCTGTTGGACTTGAAACTGCCGTCAATACAAGTGATGCAGGAAATGGAACATTAACGATTGTTTTACGTCACGAACCTGATAAGTTAGGAACAGATGTTATCAATGGCGACATCACAAATGCTGGTGGAGAAACGGATATTGAAGTGACTTTTGATGTAACGATTCAGTAAAGTAAACTAAAAGCCAAACATAATTCCCGTCATTCCGACCCCGAATTCTCGGGGTCGGAATGACGGATACTTTTAACTTTTTTTGAAAAAACACCTTCTACATATTACTTTTTTCTTTTGGCTTTCGCCAATGATAGTTTTCGGACAGTGCGATTTTTCGATTTCGGGGATAATCATTGATAAAGAAAGTCAAGATATTATGATTGGTACAATCATAAAAATTGATGAGCATATTAATACGATAAGTAATCTTGATGGCTCTTTTCGTTTAGAGAATCTTTGTGCAAATGAGTACGAAATCAAAGTTTATTACATCGGGAAACAAACAATATTAAAAACGATTAATCTTCAAAACGATACGACACTTAATTTTGAATTAGAAGATGATACTGAAATCTTGGAAGAAGTTGTCATTACTGGTCCACGATTAAGTGATAATGCGACACAAACTTATTTTATTAATCAATTCGTAATTGACGAAAGTCTAAATGAAAACTTATCGACTTTAACTGAAAAACTTGTAGGAGTTAGTACGTTGAAAAATGGTTCTACCATTGGAAAACCTATTGTACAAGGTTTATATGGAAATCGACTAAGTATTTTAAATAATGGTATTTCACAAAGTGGACAACAATGGGGAAATGATCATGCACCCGAAATCGATCCTTTTTCAGCCAACCGAATTTATGTTTTTAAAGGTGTTTCTGCTTTAGAATATCAAGGTAGTGCGTTGGGAAGTATTGTGATGACAGAATCTTATATTTCTTCCATTTCTAAATTAAATGGATTTGTTAATTCTTTTTTTGAAAGCAATGGAAGAGGATTTGGTATAAATGCTCAAGTACAAAACTGGACACCTAATTTTGCTTGGAAAATCAACGGAACAATCAAAAAAAGTGGTGACAAACATACACCAAATTATTTTTTAAATAATACAGGAAACGAAGAAGCAAATCTATCATTAGAACTCAACAAAAAATGGAATAGCAATCTCACAAGTAAGTTATACTTTAGTTCTTTTAATACAAGTCTGGGCGTTTTACGAGGTTCGCATATCAGTAATTTAACAGATTTGGAATTGGCATTAAGTCGTGATGAACCTTATTTTACAGAAGCTGATTTTTCTTATGAAATAGAAGCACCAAAACAACAAGTCAATCATCATTTATTGAAATTGACAACGGATTATGAATTTGTTGGTTTCAATCGATTGACGTTTACTTATGCGGCACAACTTAATAATCGAAAGGAATTTGATGTGCGAAGAAGTGGACGAACAGATATTCCTGCATTGAGTTTAAGACAATTGACGAATTTTTTTGAAGCGAAATACAAACATTATTTTACGAATAATTCAACTTTCAAAACTGGTGTTCAACTCAATATCATTGATAATGAAAACAATCCTGAAACAGGAATCCTTCCATTAATTCCTGATTACTTAAATACAGAAACGAGTGTTTTTGCAACTCTAAAGCGAGATTTTAAAAATAAATTTGGTCATTGGGAAGTTGGTGCAAGGTATGATAATGTCCATCAAAGTGTAGCGACGTTCACTCAAACGACTCCTCGTGAGGTGAAATTTTATAATAATCTTTTTAATAATTTTAGCTTTAGTAGTGGATTTTTTCTAACTGAGAAAATTGGAGATATTTCGGGTAATATCGGTTTTGGTAGCAGAAATCCTGCGATAAATGAATTGTATAGTTTTGGATTACATCAAGGTATTAGCAGTATAGAAGAAGGCAATATTGATTTAGAAACTGAAAAGGCTATTAAATCAACGTTGACTTACGAATATGAACGTTATTTCAACTTAAATATAACTATTTCAGCCTATTACCAACATTTTCAAAACTATATTTTCCTCAACCCACAAGATGAATATCGTTTAACGATTCGTGGTGCTTTTCCTGTTTTTCAATATGCACAAACAAATGCACAGATTTACGGTTTAGATGCAGTTGTAACCTATTATTTTAATAAAAAATTAAAAGCTACGGCAAGTTATAGTTTTATAAAAGGCAATGATTTGACGAATAATTTGCCATTAATCAATATTCCATCGAATAATTTATTGGCAACATTAAGATACGGATTACCGAATTGGAAAAAGCTAAAAAACAATGTTGTAGAACTCAACAATCGTTACGTTTTTGAACAACGCAACTTGTTAGCGTCACAAGATTTTGTATTACCACCAAATGCTTATAACTTAGTTGGAGCGAAGTTTTCCACGAAAGTGGATTTCGATAAAACGGACTTAAAATTATATGTCAAAGTCGATAATTTATTTAATGTCGAATATCGAGATTATTTGAATCGTCAGCGTTATTTTGCAGATGATTTAGGTCGAAATATTGTCGTTGGTGCAAATGTTAATTTTTAATATTGAACGCAAAGACACAAAGGTACAGCAGTTTTCTTTTGTTTACTTTGTGACTTTTGTGGTAAAATTTTCAAGATGAACTTTAAAAATATACTACAAGCGAGAGATTTAAAAGCGACTTCAAAGCGAATTGAAGTATTGCAAACGATTGAGAATTATGGTTCTGCAATGCCTTATTCGGAGTTGCAAAAGTCACTGGCGAACTTTGATCGAGTGACATTGTATCGAAATATCAATACGTTGATGGATAAAGGTGTGATTCACAAAGCTTCGACTCGTGGACAAGAAACCTATTATGCGATTTGTTCGCATCATTGTACATCTGAACATCACAATCATCAACACATTCATTTCAAATGTACGAATTGTAAAGAAGTATCTTGTATGCAGATTGATAATTATGTCAATATACAAATTCCTAATGTTCAAATTCAAAATATAGAAATCGAAGCATCAGGAATTTGCGAAAATTGTCAGTAAAATATTAATAAAAAACTGATTAGAACAACGTATAAATCAAAGAACCGCCAGCAGAACCGCCAACAATAAGTAATATTCCTAAAAGTAATAAGACAATAATTATTGGTGCTAACCAGAACTTCTTACGTTCTCTTAAGAAGTTGAATAAGTCTTTTAAAAAATCCATGAATGTTATAATTGGTAAACAATAGCTCAAAATTACAAAATCATTTTATAAACCTATTAAACTCTATCAATTCAATTAAACCAGTTTAATAAAATCATCTAAAATGTGGTTATTATTTGTATTATTTTCTATCATCCTGTAACCTTGTCATATCAATATAAAATATAATATTTATCAGTTTTTGGGGTACATATAAGTAATATCTTTGTGGCTGAAAATTACAGTAAAATAAAAATAATATAACTATGAAAACAGCTATTAAATTATTCATTTTAACGATTTTGACGACGTTTACTTTTCAAGTATTTGCACAACAAACATCCGTTCCGCTTTGTGATAAACTCGAAGTCGTTGATGCAGAATTAGAAAAAAAATTACAACTTTTTACGGAATATGAAGGTTTTCAACAAGCCTTATTGTATAAAGAAAGTGATGATTTATTCGTATTGGAAATTATCTATAAGCCAAAAGATGTTTTTCAAGTCGAACGCAAACCGATGACAAAATCAGCGTTAGAAACATTCTGTGAACGTATTAATCAATCGGATAAAATTCAAGAAATATTGAGTATTAATCAAGATGGCAGACAAGAATACTTGATTTCTTCAACGGTTTCTGGTTTGGGTTTATATGCTTGGGCTTTACCGAGAGCATTGAATATCGAGGAAGAACGTCCATTTATTGCAACGTATATGTTAGTTGGTGGTGGAAGTTTTTATGCTCCATTTTTATTGACTAAAAATAAGGAAATTACCAAACCGATGGCACGAAGTTATTCTATCGGAACAGTAACTGGAACTGGTCACGGATTTATTGTTTATAACTTGATGCAATTAAATGATGTATACGATCCTTTTAATGGCTACGATTATGAAAAACAAAATCGACGTTTATTTGTACCGATGGCTTTTAGTTTAGGCGAAAGTTTTGGAATGATGGCATTGACAAAGAAATATGACCTTTCATTGAGTAATCTTGGTATGATTACAACAGGAAGTGTTTGGGGAGCTGGTTATGGTGCAAGTTTTGGTAATTTTCTTACGAAGGAAAGCGACATTAATAATGATTTTTATGACCAAAATACTCGTAGAATAAGTTATAGTACATTGATTGGTTCGGGTTTGGGAATGTATGCTGGTCATTATATTCATTCCAAAATCCCTGATATGACAGTCGGTGATATGATTGTCTCAAATGCTTATGGTATTTTGGGTGCATTATATGCTGCGACTATTACAGATTTAGCATTGGATTTTAATGATTATAATGATTCAAAAGTTTTATTAGGTAGTATGACGGCTGCTTCAGCTGCTGGTATTGCTTATGGTTTGCATCGTGGAAAAGGTTACAATTATACCTCTGCCGAAGGTGCATATATTGGTTTATCTGAAATCGCAGGTGGTTTAGTCGGTATCGGTGTCGGTTATTTAATAACTGATGAGTTAGAAAGTGAAACAGCTTTGGTTTCTGCATCTTTAGGAGCATCAGCAGGTATTTTTTTGATAGATAGATATTTGAGAACTCGTAGTTTAAAAACATCAACTTCTATTGGAAATATCAACTTTGGATTTAATCCTATGGGCGTTGCGAATGCGTTTGATACTTCTGAAAAACCGAATACAATTGAGTATTTACAACGTTCTACGGATAATTATATCGTACGAATTGGAATGACGTTTTAATTAAAAAAAGGGCGTAAAATATGGGATTTTAAATTAGATATATATTTTTATATAAGGGCAAACATAGCTTTTTCTTTTGATGTGTTTGCCCTCATTTTATACAAATTATAGCTTTTTAAGTTCATATATTGCCTTTTGTCAAATCACAATTGTTAAATTTTGCTTTGCAAAATGCTTTTTCATGCAGATTGACGTAGTTTTTCTAATAAAAAAATTGCTTTTAATTTAATATTAACGAAACATGAATTTCTATTAAAAAATAGAAAAAATCTAAAATAGTTTTGATGATTTTGTGAATAAGGATTGATAAACAAATAAATATACATTCTTCGCTGCTTCTTTTTCCCTTATTTTCCACTTCAAATTTGGTTACTTATCCTGATAAACGCCCACTTTTGAAGCAAAAACTAAGAAAAAAATAATCTACCGAGAGAACGTACATTTATTTATTCATCAATCCTAATTTAATTAATTCACTTCTACACTAATCTTATTCGACAAAGTTTTTGGCACTTTCACTGCTTTTCCATTTACTTCTATAGCTACAAACTGTTCATTACTTTCTTTAATAATCACATCACTTCCTGGCATCAAACCTAATTCCCATAGCTTCGTGATAATAAAATCGTTGATTTGATGTTTTTCAATAATTGCGTGTTGATTTTTGGATAGATTCGCTAAAGAGAAAGTTGGTAATTTCTCCCGTTTTGGAATCGGTGAACCGTGCGGATCATGAGCTGGATAACCTAATTTTTCTTCCATTTCGTCCATGATTTCATCCGTCAAAATATGTTCGTATTTTTCAGCATCTTCGTGGATTTGTTCCGTTGTTAAACCCATTTTTTCTACCAAGTAAGTTTCCCAAAGTCGATGCGCTCGAACCAAGCGAGTTGCTTGTGCTTTGCCTTCTGAGGTGAGTTTCAGGTTTCTATCATTGAGTGTTAATAAGCCTTTTCGTTTTAAATACGGTAATTTTCTACGAATCGCAGTTGAGCTAAAACCTAACTTTTCTGATAATTTTTTAACTGTTACCGTTCCTTTTTCGCCTAAGCGTAAAGTTTGTTTCAAAATATCTTCGACCAAGATTTTTTCTTTTACTTTACGAGTTCTAATGTATTTGAAAACCAAACCTTTTTCAGGTGAAAATAACATCGCTAAAATATAGATTATTGTAGCAACAACAGTCATTGCAGGCCCAGGAGTTGTATCCCAAATTATCGCCAAAATTAATCCCGAAACCGAAGAAACAAAGCCTATTATACCAGCTAAAACCAAAACTCGTTGCAGTCTATTCGTTAGTAACAAAGCGGTTGCAGCAGGTGTAATCAGCATCGCTACCACTAAGATAACACCGACTGTTCGTAAAGAAGCAACAACGACAAACGACAATAACAGCATTAAAAAATAATGCACGGTTTTCACCGAAATGCCCATTGTTTCCGCAATAATCGGTTGGAAAGTTGTCGCAAATAAGTAGCGATAAAAGACCACAATACTTATTAATACATAAATCCCGATGAAACCTGTCAAGTACAAATCATCATCTGAAACACCTAAAACATTTCCGAAAAGGAAATCTTTTAAGTCCAAATGAACGCCTTCCGTTCTGCTCAAATGTGAAATTGCCATAACGCCAACCGAAAACATAGCCGTAAAAACAATGCCGATTGCAGCATCGTTTTTAGTTTTGACATTCTGCTGAATCCAAGTAATCGCAACGGCTGCCAATAATCCCGCAATCACAGAACCGATAAAAAATCCCAAAACGCTATATCCAGCAATCATAAATCCAAACACAACACCTGGCAATATTGCATGTGACAACGCATCACCTATCAGCGACATATTTCGCAATACAATAAAACAACCCAAAACACCACACATAATCCCAACCATCGAAGAAGCAATTAAGGCACGCATTGCCCAAGGTGATTGTAATATTTCTAATAGTTCCATAGCTCACGTACTTCCGAAGCTCCAGCTTCGGATATTTTATTTTAAATCATTTTTCTCCGAAGCTGGAGCTTCGGAGGTACGTTAAACCTCCAAGGTTTTATGCAAAATCGTCAATTGTCCGCCGTAAGCTTTATTGATATTTTCGTCGGTGAACGTTGTGCGAGTTTCGCCAGATGCGATAATGCGTTGATTCAGCAAAATCACATGATCAAAATAATCTTCGACTTTCGATAAGTCATGATGAACAACCAATAAGGTTTTTCCTTCTGTTGCCAATTGTTTTAGTATTTCGACAATCTTTTCTTCCGTTGTAATATCAACACCTACAAATGGTTCATCTAACAAAAAAACTTCTGCTTCTTGACAAATTGCACGAGCCAAAAACACACGTTGTTGTTGTCCACCAGAGAGTTCTCCGATTTGACGATTTTTAAGGTTTTCGATGCCCATTTGCCGTAAGGCTTGAACGGCTAAATCCTTATCATGCTTTGAGAATCGTTGAAATAACTTCATGTGAGGATAACGTCCCATCATTACAATATCGAACACCGTTGCGGGAAATTGCCAATCTATATCACCTTTTTGTGGTACATAAACGACCCGTTTTCGCTGCTTTTTTATAGGTTTTCCATCAATCAAAATCTTTCCAGAATTTGTTGGAATTAAACCCAAAATTGCTTTGAATAAAGTCGATTTTCCTGCTCCGTTTGGGCCTAATATTCCACAAAAACTTCCTTCTGTAATTTCTGTATAAATATTGCTCAACACCATTTTTCGGTCGTACGAAACGGATAAACCTTTTATTGAAATCATCTCTTTTACTATTTTCGAGTTTCAAAAAAATCAACCTTTCCCATCATTCCGACGTAGGTCGGAATGACGGGAAAATATGGGAATTATCCATTCATTTTTTTATACATAAACCCAAATCCACCAAGTAACAACGCTGCAATAATCGCAATCATCGTATAATTCATTGAGTTACTTTCTTGAGCTTGTTCTATTTTTTCGTTACTTTGTTTGGAAGTAATGCCTTGATTTTCGGCATTTTCAGAAAGCACCTCAGAATCGTCTCCTCTTAATGCATAACTAATTGTTATTGCATTGTGTCGTAGCATTTCTAAATATGATTCTCCATTTCCACCTAACTCCCCTAAAGAATCGGAGAATAATTCGCCACCGATTTCTACATTATTATCATCAGCGATTTGTTGTAATAATTTTGGATTAATTGTACTTTCAATAAAAACAGAAGGAACACCAGTTTCTTTAATTACTTTCTGAACTCGCATCACATCGGCAGTTTGTGCTTCGGCATCGGTTGATGTTCCCAAAATTGATTCTAATCGAACGCCATAATGTTGACCGAAATATTGAAATGCATCGTGAGAAGTGATTAGAACACGTTGTTTTTGAGGGATTTTTTGGATCTCTTGAAAAATTAAAATCTCTAATTGTTCCAATTGTTTTTTATAATTATTAAAGTTTTTTTCAAATTTCTCCTGATGTTCTGGTGCATAATTGCTTAATGCTTTATAAATATTTTTTGCGTAAATCACACCATTTTTTGCAGTCATCCAAGCGTGTGGATCTGGCGAATTATATTTTTTGCTCGTTATTGGTTTGATGCCTTCTGTTACGGTGATAACTTCTGCTTTCGTACCCGAATTGTCAATAAACTCGGTCAACCAACCTTCTAAAGTCAAACCATTTACAATAACTAATTCTGCTTTTTGAATCAATTGTGCATCTTTTGGTACAGGTTCGTATAAATGTGGATCTCCACCGACAGGAACAATATGTGTAATTTCAAAAGCATCTCCAGCGATATTTTGAGCAATATCTGCTGTAATTGTTGTAGTTGCAACTATTTTTTGTGCATTCATTTGGATGCTTACAAGAAGTGTTAAATAACTGATTATTAATAATTTATAGTTCATTTGTTTTGCGTTTTTTATTTAAAAACAGTATTGATTTGAGATTATGTTGTTTTAATAAAAATATTCTGTGCCATTTTTCCACTTATCGTTTGCACAAATTCATCATTGATTTTAATCTGAATTGAACCATCATATTCAAATTTTTCTAAAATTTCAATTTGTGTTCCTAAGACTAATTTTAATCTATCTAATTGTTGTAAAAATGGTGTCGAATGTTCATTTACACCAACGATAACACCTTTGCTATCAGTTGCTTCAGATAATAAAACTTGTTTTCTTGTTGTAAAATTTCCATCTTTATCAGGAATCGGATCGCCGTGCGGATCAAATTTTGGAAAACCTAAAAACTCATCTAAACTGTTTGTCAATTTAGTCGAATTGATGTGTTCTAATTCTTCTGCGATTTCATGGATTTCATCCCACGAAAAATCTAATTTTTCTACCAAAAAAACCTCCCAAAGTCGATGACGTCGAATCAATCGTGTAGCAATCGAATTACCAGAATCCGTCAAAGTAACGCCTCGATATTTTTCATAATGAATTAAATCCTTTTCCTTCAACTTCTTCAACATATCCGAAACGGAAGCTGCCGAAGTTGTCATTTCTGCTGCAATCGAATTGGTTGAAACCGATTTTTCTTGCCGCTCAAACAACTTAAAAATCGCTTTTAAATAATTCTCTTCTGTGTATGATGTTTGTTCCATATCTATAAGTATTGCCAAATTGATTTTGACAGTAAAATTTATTGCCGAGTTTAACTCTGTAGTGCTTCAAACATCAAAATTATAATTTTTTAGACTAATCTAAAAATTTTATTTAATCAATTTAACAATTGTTTTAAAACAGCAATATTTTAGAAATAGTTTTAAAGCCTGTTCCAAAATGTCAGAGGTTTACTATATTTGTTTTTGTAATTAAGAAAGAAACTAATTAAACTAAATTCATTCATGCAACAAAGGCACAAAGACCGAAAGCAATATTTTGATGAGCAAGTTTATACGACGGAAAAATATGTGATTCCATTTGTAAACGAATTTATGCCAATTACCAAAGACATGGCGATTTTGGAAATTGGCTGTGGAGAAGGTGGCAACATGAAACCGTTTTTAGATATCGGTTGTCAAGTTGTAGGAATTGATTTGAATGAAGGTCAAATTGAGAATGCAAAGGTTTACTTTGCTGACCATCCAAATGTCAATAATTTACGATTGATTTTGCGAGATATTTATAAAATGAAGCCGAACGAATTGGGCGAATTTGATTTGATTATCATGCGAGATGTGATTGAACATATTCCGAATCAAGAAAAATTTATGGGTTATGTGAAGCAATTTTTGAAGCCAACTGGTAAGTTTTTCTTAGGTTTTCCACCTTGGTATATGCCGTTTGGTGGACATCAACAGATTATGAATCACAAGTATTTTTCAAAATTGCCTTATTATCATTTATTGCCAATGACACTTTATAAAGGTGTTTTGAATATAGTCGTAAAAAGCGATAAAGTTCGTAATGAATTGATAGAAATCAAAGAAACTGGCATCAGTATTGAACGATTCAGACGAATTGTGAAAACTGAAAATTATAAAATAGATAAGGAAGTCATGTATTTGTTTAATCCAAATTATGACATCAAATTTGGATTAAATCCAAAAGAGCAAATTGGTATCGTCAAAGCGATTCCGTTTTTTAGGAATTTCTTGACGACTTGTTGTTATTACTTGATTTCTAAGTGATTTTGTTTCAAAAAAACATAGGTTTAAAACAGTTTAAAACTCTATTGATATTTTATAATTTTAGATTATAAAAAATTCAAAATCATTCGTTTAGACGGATTAAAATCCGCCTCTTTAGATGGTGTGTTTTCCAAGGGAAGATTCGAAATATTTAAATTTTGTTTCTCAACTTCTTGAACTAAGCAACATCTAAAGAATTGGGTTAAAACCCAATTAAAATCGAGTGATTAAACGATTCATCAGTTTACTTTATTTAAAGTTTATTTACCAAAAATGCTAACAACTCAAAGAACATTCATTCGACCTGTACAACCTTCGGATAACGAGCAAATTTTTCGTTATCGCTCCGATGCAATTACCAATAAATATCAAGGTTTCATTCCAAAAACAATCGAAGAAGTTGATAGTTTTATTGCTAAAAACCCTATTATCATTAACCAAAATAATACGTGGTTTCAATTCGTGATTATCGAAAATTCAGCAAACACTTTAATCGGTGATATTGGTATTCATTTTATTGGAAATGATGGTTTTCAATGTGAAATCGGTTGTACATTAGATAAAAATTATCACGGAAAAGGTTTTGCGACGGAAACGTTACGAGCAGTTATTTCCTATCTATTTAGAGATTTGAATAAGCATCGAATTGTTACCTCAATTGATCCTGAAAATATTAATTCTATTCACTTAGTCGAACGATTGGGTTTTAGAAAAGAAGGTCATTTTAAGAAGAGTTTGTTTATTAATGGTGAATGGGTTGATGATATAGTTTATGGGATGTTGAGTGAAGAGTTTTGAGTATATAAAAAACAAGCCACAACAATCCAAATCACTCAATCAAAAAGTGTTTTTCTTTCAAAAGGCGTTGTGATGAAGTTCGTTTAATTCGTCACATAAAAAATTATACTCAACTAAGTAGTCGGATAATTCTTAATTGAGCTTTAACCATTCAATTCGTTATGGTTATTTGAATTGTTTTGTGAAAATGCTCAAATTTTTTCAGAGAACCTTCTTTATTTAAAAAGTTGTCATTATTCCAGATATTCACTCGGATATTTCCCAAAACGCTTTCTAAAATTCCTCGAAAAATTCTTTTCGTCTTTAAAACCGACTTCATAAGCCACTCTTTTGATTGACGTATAAGTTCGGTTTTCTAAAAATTGTCGAGCTTGTTGATAGCGAATCTGATTGATATATTGTTTTGGTGTGAAGCCAATAAGCAACTTTGTTTTTCGATACAACTGCGAGTAACTTACCTCCATTTCTAAGGCTAATTGATAGCCGCTAAAGTTTGTATTCACGATACTTTTTCGGGTTAATTTCTCCAAATTTTCAAGCCATTTTTGGTCTGCTTTCGTGATTGTTATTGTTGACGTATTTTCTACTTCATTATCAGATTGAATATTGGCAGCTTCTGCTTTTTCCATTTCTTCTTTAACAAAACGCTGTCGATTATCTTGATATTATAATAGGTTTTGAATACGAATCTTCAATTCTTCATCATGAAAAGGCTTAACCAAATAATCATCAATACCAATGCGTAAGGCTTCTAATTTGTCAGACATTTCGCTGCGAGCCGTTAACGCAATGATTGGAATTTGTTGCCATTTTTCATTTTGTTTGACTGCTTTCATAAACTCAAAACCATTCATAACAGGCATCATCAAGTCCGTTAAAATTAAGTCAGGCGTTTGTTTTTCCAATTGTTGCAATCCTTCTTTGCCGTTATTCGCCAATATAATTTTGTATTTATCTTGTAGAACAATAGTCCGTGAAGAAATTAGGATTAAAAAATAAAAAAGGTAAGACTTAAATTTGTGAATTCTGACAACACAAACAACAAAGTCTTACCGATGAACTTAAAAAAGCTCGTAGCAAATATGTTGAGTAAAATGCCAAATATCACAAAATGGCAAAAGGATTTTATGATTAATTTATTTTGGCTCTTATTTGCATATCGAGGGCGACATAATTTTGAAAATTTAGGACGACAAAGTGATTATAATGAAAGTACTTTTCGTAATAATTATAGCAAACCGTTCGATTTTTTAAGTTTTAATCAAGAGTTAATTCGTCAATATTGCTCTGAGGAATTAGTAATAGCATTTGACCCAAGTTTTATTTCCAAAAGTGGAAAACATACATCAGGTTTAGGATATTTTTGATCAGGTTGTGCAGGTTTAGCCAAAAAAGGTTTGGAAATAGGTGGTTTTGGAGCAGTTGATATTTTGAATAATACTTGTATGTATCTTGTTTGTAGGCAAACATTATTAAATGCTTCATCAATGAATAAAACCGTACTTGAAATAAAAAAACCAACAAATGGTAGTTTATTAAGCTACTATGCGGACTTAATATTTGACCTTCGAACCGATTTACAAAAGACTTCAAAGTATTTAGCAGTTGATGCTTATTTTTCAAAGAAGCCTTTTATTGATAAGATGATAGAAGCAAAATTTATTACTATCAGTCGGTTTCGCAAAGATGTTGCTTTACGCTATAAATATGTTAGACCGAAAAGATTGAAGCAACTTTAACTATTATACTGTTTAGTTTTAATTCTTTGGATTTTATATTATAGGTGCATTTTCTTCTAAGGGACGTTTTCAATTACTAATTTGATTACCATATAACGAATGCTTCACCAATAATTCATTCAGTGTTTCATGCGATTTTATCGCTTCTAATTCGACTTTTGACTTAAATTTAGAACTAAATGTTCAACGACGTTTTCTCATAATTTTAACAGTTTTTTGTACTTTTAAAGGTAATAATTTTCACCTTAATTAACTGTCCTATTTTTGGGGGGCATTATAAACATCTCTCGGTATTCCTTTATCCAAAGTTTAATTTTTTTTGTATCATTGTGTTTGTTCATTATTCATAAAAAGATGAAAAACCTACTACCTGAAATAGATTTTGATAATCAAAATAATCCTAAATCATCTTATTTTGATATGGTCAAAGTTGAGGAATTATTACAAAAAAAATTGAACCATGATATTACAAAAAATCATCTTGTTCAGTTTTATATTATTTTCTTTGTCTATGAAGGAGAAGGTTATCATACAATTGATTTTACAGATTACAGTTATAAAAAAGGAACGGTTCTTTTGATTCGGAAAGACCAGATTCATAAGTTTTTTAGAAGTGTTGATGTGAAAGGACATTTGTTGGTTTTTACGGAAGAGTTTATCATTGGACATTTGAATCGAATGGAAGCACTGAAATCTATGCAATTATTTAATGATTCGTTGAGTTTTCCAAAAATAGAATTAACTACTCCAAAAGACTTTTCTGACCTTTCTGCTTTAATACAACATTTGGAGTATGAATATTATACTAAAGACAGTTTTAGCGTTGGTATCACCAGAAGTGTTTTACATATTTTAATGACAAAATTATTTCGTATTAAATCTAAATCCGGACATTTAGTTAAAAAGAAAAAGTATTTATCTGAGTTTTTAGAATTTCAAGATTTGGTGGAGAAAAATTGTTTTGAAAGTCGAAAAGTTCAGGATTATGCTAAAAAAATGGGCGTTTCTACTAAAAAACTGAATAGCATCATAAAAGAGGTAATCAATGTTTCTGCTAAAACTTTTATTGATGAAAGAATGATTATGCAAATCAAAAGACTACTAATTAGTTCTGATTTTTCGATAAAAGAAATTGCTTATGATGTTGGATTTAGTGATCCAACTAATTTTTTTAAGTATTTTAAGAAGTTTACTGGTAGTTCGCCAGAGGTATTTCGTCAAGAAAATCAATGATTGATTGTTGCGAGTTGCGAGTTTAAAAAGCTAACGACAGTTAGTAAATAGTCGAAATTTCAAACTTCTATTTAAGATTTTTAAATAATTCAAATCTGTCATTGATTCGTCAAACTCGTAACCTATAACTCGTAACTCAATCACCTTTTCCCATTTTGACAGTTCATTGGAATATTCTCACCATTCTTAACCGATTAACTCCCTATAATTTTGTGGCATTGTTAAACATTAAAATTTATACCAATGCAATCAAAATTCAAATTTTTATTTTTAGGATTAGCGTTCTTTACTCTTGTTACTTCATGTGGAAACAGATATGACTTGAAACCTGGTTCAAGCGTAACAGTAACCAACACTTTTCAATCTGATGCTTTTACAAATGGTGAAGAACAAACCATTGAAGATTTATTTCAAGTACCAGCAGGTTCGTTAGCTGCAACGGCTAATGTTGGTGACGCAGTTGAATTTTCTGCTTATTTGTTAGGACTTTACGACATTGATATTGATGATAGTAGTATCAGATTTGAAGTTGTCGCACAAGAAGGCGATCCAACTTATGGTGATTTATTCAGAGTCTTAGAAGCGAATACAGTTGATAGATATTATTTGACTTTCAACAATGACCAAAGAGTAAAAGATGCAACGTCAAGCAATGAATCAGTCAATCTTAGAATTGACTCAGACAAGGTTTTAGTTGTCGAAATCGGAGAAGGTTATGATTTCAAACCTGGGCAAAGTTTTACAATCACTTTAAACGATTAAAAAATAAAAGCCTTTCTAAAATTATTTTTACTCCTAACCATGTCTTTGTACATGGTTAGTTGTTTGACCAACGAAAAATCAAATACTACAATCAATAGCCCGTCAATAATGGAAATGACTACCTTCCGTATTAACGAAGATGCAGATGCTGTCGTTTTTGCCAAACGAGATGCTGAAGTAGAAAGTGATTTCACGAGTCAACAATCAGGATTTATCAAGCGACAAAGTGGCGTGGATGAAAAAGGAAATTATGTCGTTGTTGTCTATTGGGAAAGTAATGCAAATGCAGACGCTTCGATGAGAAAGTTTATGAATGACACTTCTGTTGCCGATTATGCTAAAATGATTAATGCTTCTACAATGAAGATGTCGAGATATACAATGAGTAAATCTTTTGAAGCAAAGAAAAGTCAATTTGTTGAAATCATGTCTTTTGATACAAAAGAAGGGATGAACATGACTGAATTTGATGCAACAAATCAAAAAGTAGAAACAGATTTTACAGAAATAAGAGATGGTTTTTTACAACGTTTAACTGGAGTTAATGAAGAAGGCAAACAAATTGTTGCCGTTTATTGGAAAAACAAAGCATTGTCAGATGCTTCTTTACAACCTTTTATGGAAGCTCCTATTTCAAAAGAATTTATGTCAACAATGAATCAATCAAAAGAAGTAATCAGAAAAGGTGAAGGTGAAAACTATCCTTATTCACAAGACCATTGTTTTATTAAAGTCTCTTCTCATCATACAAACGGTGAATTGTGTATGGTCGAAGATACGTTAAAACCTAATTTTTACTTATCAAGACATTATCACAAGATAATGACTGAGATATTTTACATATTAGAAGGAGAATTAGAATTAATTTTTGATGATGAAACAATCATTGCTAAACCTGGAGATACAGTAACTGTTCCGCCAAATGTTTGGCATGCTGCTAAATGCGAAAAAGGTGGTAAAATGTTAACTATTTTCAAAAATGGACAATTTGATTTTTTCCTTAATCGAATATCAAAAATGTCAAGTGACGATTTTAAGGATAAGGAATTAATGAAGAAATTAAACGCTGAATACGATATTTATCATGAATAATATCAACATCAATCAAAAATATAGCAAACGAACTGTCTGGATACATTGGGTTTCTACCGTTTTGATTTTTGTTTTAATTTATACAGGAATCACGATGGAACATTCGAGTCATTCGCCTGAGAAATTCTCTCTTTACAAGGTGCATTTCTTGTTGGGAATTATCGTGTTTTTACTCACAATTTTGAGAATTATTGCACTTCTAAAAGACAAACGTCCAACTACTTTGTATCCTAAAACATCTTTTCATCAGCGATTTATTTTATTCGTTCATTACAGTTTTTATATCGTAATGATATGGATGTGTATATCAGGAATTGCATCTTTATTTTTAGAAGGTATTTATCCTGCGTTGGTAAGTGGTCAGTTTGCCGATTTACCAAAAATCGCTGATGACGGATTTCATCTAATAATGTTATCCCATCATATCGTAGCCAAATTTGTGTTTTTGTTATTAATATTTCACATCGTTGGTTTTGTCATTCATTTAATTAGAAAAAAAGAAAATTCATTGAAACGAATTTGGATTTAAAATACTGAAAAAACAAATAACTATGAACGCTGTAAATCAAATAGATTCGGTCATTACTGACTTATATAAGGACTCCAAAAACGATTATTTTAAAATGATGAAAGGTATTGCGAAGAGTGTTTTTCGACCAATGCAACCATCAGATTTTAAAGATGTTTATCTTGCGATTTCTCAAGAACAGGGAAATGATTTGATAAAATTGATAACCACAAATAACATTAAAAATATTGTGGAGTTTGGGACTTCGTTTGGTATATCAACGCTATTTTTGGCACAAGGCGTAAAAGCAACAAAAGGGAAAATCATCACAACAGAATTGATTCCATCCAAAGCTCAACAAGCCATTGAAAACTTCAAACGTGCTGGTGCAAATGACCTAATCGAAGTCAGAGTTGGAGATGCTTTGAAAACTTTAAGTAGCCACAAGGAATCAATAGATTTATTATTGTTGGATGGTTGGAAAGATTTGTATTTGCCAATTTTTCAACTACTTGA
This sequence comes from Saprospiraceae bacterium, assembly GCA_045106825.1. GTDB lineage: Bacteria > Bacteroidota > Bacteroidia > Chitinophagales > Saprospiraceae > CAWVWD01. The sequence continues at coordinate 37,335 of JBGCFH010000398.1, forward strand.
ACCGAATTTTCATTCAAAAACCATCATCTATGTAGATAACGCAGATATGGCTGAAAGTCAAGCATTTTTAAATACAATTAGCGGTCATTCTAAGTATCATTTGGATTATAAACATCATGGTAAAGTAGTGTTAATTAGTGTCAAGTGACTTTATAACTACTACTTTTCGATAAAAACATAAGTTGTGCTTATTGGAACGGCATCAAGATATTTTGATTTGTAGTGATTGGCATAAAAAAAGATTCTTTGACAATTTTTGCACCACCAAAATTGTCAAAGAACCAAAATTCATTTACAACAATTTAACAACCGTCAACTATTCCAAATACTCGCTCGGGTTTTTCCCATATCGTTTTTTGAAATTTCGAGAAAAATTCTTTTCATCTTTAAATCCAACTTCGTAGGCAATTCTTTTTACAGAACTATAAGTTTGATTTTCCAAAAACTGTTTGGCTTTATAATACCGAATTTGATTGATATAGTTTTTGGGACTTAATCCCGTTAGGCTTTTAATTTTTCTGTATAACTGTGAAGAACTAATTGCCATATCTACGCATAATTGATTAACATTAAAATCCAAATTTGTAATCTGCTTTTTAACAACTTGTTCTACTTCATAGAGCCATATATTATCTTCTTTTGATAGTTTAGAAGATGCCTTCATTTCGGGTTCTGTATCAATAGTCGCACGTCCTTCTTCATCAGTGATTTCTTCCAAAAACTGTTCTCGGTTCGTTTTATTTTCTAATAAATTCTCAATTCTGATTTTTAACTCATCTTCATTAAAAGGCTTGACCAAATAATCATCAACACCAATGCGAAGTGCTTGTAATTTGTCGGACATTTCACTACGAGCAGTAAGTGTAATGATGGGAATATTTCGAAATTTATCTTGTGCTTTGAGGTTTTCAATGAGTGCAAAACCGTCCATAACAGGCATCATCAAATCCGTCAAGATTAAATCAACTTTTGGATGTCGATCGAGTTGATGTAAGGCTTCTTCTCCGTTATTAGCAAAAATAAGTTGATAATTATTTTGCAAAATACCCTGCAAATATTGGCAAATATCCAGATTATCCTCAACTACCAAAATCGTTGACATATCATCTAAAATAATTGGGATTGCTGTGTTTGAAATAGTATCTTCTACTGAAATATGTTGTAAGAAAGATAGGTTCGAAGTGTCAGAAGGTGTGTCATTTATTGTTTTAGGAAACTGTACGACAAACGTACTACCTTTTCCAAGTTCACTATTAACTTGAATTGAACCACCAATTTTTTCGATATATTCTTTACAAACGGCTAAGCCAATACCTGTTCCGCCCTCAATCGGTGCATTTGGATCATTGGTTTGAAAGTAGCGATTAAAAATATGTTTCAAATTTTCTTTAGTGATACCTCGACCAGTATCTTGTACCGTAATTTGAATGTTATCATTCATATCCACATAATCAAAAGAAACCTTTCCGCCTGCATTTGTATATTTAAACGCATTAGATAGCAAATTTTTCAAAACAATAAATAATTTTTCGCCATCAGTTGATAATTGAATCGTATTATGAATATTATTTGGTGACGTAAATTCGATTTTTTGATAATTAGCAAACGGCTGAAAGTCTTGAACCAACGCACGCAACATATCCGCAAACTGAAAATTAGAAATTTGAACATCTAAGTTTTCGACTTCCTTTTTGGACAAATCCAATATTTGATTGGTGAGTTGCTTGAGATAATTCACATTTCGATTGACAATATTTAGGCTTTGACGTGCATTTTGTGGTAAATCATTGTTTTTTAAAACACTAAAAATTGGTCCAGCAATAAGTGTCAGCCGTGTCCGATTATTTATTACCTGTTCCCTTACCCGATATTTTATCAAAAGATGGATTACTTATTTATTGTTCCCTAAAGACTGATTACTCATATGCAGTTATTCAAACTGTATATTAGTGACACTTATTAAGCTGCTCTTAGGAGCAGCTTATTTTTTATGTTAATGGTAGTTCAATCACAAACCGACTACCTTTCCCCTCTTCACTTTCAATCTCAACTGTTCCGCCCAACTTCTCCACACTCAACTTCACAATCGCCAAACCAATACCCGAACCTTCATAAGCACCACGATTATGTAAGCGTTTGAACATTTCAAATATCCTTTCGTGATACTGTTTTTCTATACCAATTCCATTATCAGAAACGATAATTTCATGGTATGTTTCGGTTTTATTGTAATCAATATTGACTGTTGGTTTTTCGGAATTGTTGTATTTTAAGCCGTTTTCAATTAAGTTTTTGAGTGTCGTAAATAATAGGGAATGACCAGTTTTAATTGTTGGTAGATCAGCTACTAAAACTTGTCCGTTATATTTTCCAATACTTTCTTGAAGATTATTAATAACACCATATGTTAATTGATTTAAATCAACCGCTTCTTTTTCAATCGTATCGTTTTTGGACATTGTCGTATAATGTGCAAAATCTTCAATCAACGTATAAAGCTGATTTGTACTACGCTTAATCGTCTCAAAATATTCACTCAAACTTTCTTTTAAATCCGTTGGCAATTTTCGTCTAATCAATCCGACATAACCGCCAATTACTCGAATCGGTTCTTTAATATCATGCGAAGCAATATAGTTAAATGTGCGAAGTTCATAGTTTGCTTGTTCCAGTTCTTTGGTTCGTTCAGCTACTTTTTGCTCTAAGATTTCGTTGTTTTTCTTAGTCTGTCTACGAGAACGATACACCCAAACGCCCCAACTTGTTACTAACAATAAGCCTAATAACAAAGCCAAAGCAATAAGGTTTCGACTTTGAATAGTCTTTCCATTCGCAGTTGCTTCTACTTTGAGTAATTGATTTTCTGTATCTTTTTGTTTGACATTATACTTTATTTCGAGTTCTCTTAAATTCTCTTCGTTTTCGGTACTAAATAAACTATCGCTTAATGTTTTTACTTCCAAAAGATACTGATAGGACTGCTTATAATTCCCCATTTTAGCGTGACTTTCGTGCAGAATAGATAATGCAGGACTTCGGACTTCGGCTAAATTGATACTTAAACATTGTTCGGCATAAGCAGCAGCTTTAGAATAATTTTGATTTTTGAAAGCTATATCTGATAACAATAGCAGCGACTTTCCGACACCAAAAGGATGATTAATTTCCGTAGATTTTTGATAAGCCTTACTCGCATAATCAAAAGCCAACTCTCGAAAATCTTGTCTCAAATGAATCCGTGAAATATTGATGTAGCTCGCAATTTCTCCATAAACATCTTTTTCTATTTTCTTTAACTCCAATGCTTTTTCACAATAAAAAAGTGCTGAATCTAATTGTCCTAATTGTTTATAATTGTTACCAATATTGTTGTAAGCCGCACTTACAGTTTCTTGATTATTCAATTTTTTTGATATTGCCAAACAGCGTTTTAGCCACGAAATAGCTTTTTTATATTCCTTTTTTTCTTTAAAAATAATAGCAATATTATTATACAACAACGTGAGTGCTGCTTCATCCACCTCCTTCGCATCTTCAACCGCCATCAAGAAAACTTCCATCGCCTTATCATATTGATAATTATGAAGATAAGCATACCCTAAACTATTGTACAAGTTGATATTAAGCTGCTTATCCTTCAAAGGTTTAGCGGTTTCGATAGCCAAATTCAGATAATAGAAAACAGAATCAAAATTATCGTCCATTTTAGAATGAATAATTCCCAAAGCGTTGTAGCTCATTACTTCGTACTTCTTATTTCCCTTCTGACCGCTCAATTCAGTCAATTGATGTGCGTACTTTTGTGCCATCTCCATATCACGCCCTAAAGTCATTTTGACAAGACCGATATAACTCTGCATACGAGCGGTATCTGATGAAGTCGCATCTTTTGTAATCTGTAAAAGGCTGTCTCTATTTTGAGCCAAACCAACAATAGATATGATAAATTGTAATAATATTATAGTCGTTGTTTTTTTCATATATTTTATAAAAAGAATGGTGAAGTTTATTTTAAATATTCACTTGGTGACTTGCCAAATCGTTTTTTAAAACTACTCGAAAAATATTTTTGATTCTTGAAACCAACCTCATAAGCAATCGCTTTCACAGTTGTCCGTTGTTTATTTTCCATTAATTGTCTTGCGGCTTTAAATCGAACTTCGTTAATATAATTTTTAGGCGTTAGACCAGTGAGTGTTTTGATTTTTTTATAAAGTTTTGTTCGACTCATCATCAACTCCTCTGTATAGGTATCAATCGTAAAGTGAAAGTCCTTATAATTTTGCTGTACAATCACTTCAAATTGTTTTAACCAGTTCATATCTTCTTCGGAGATGCTGACATCTTGTTTCAATAGTTTAGTATCATCTGTTGTAATTTGTTTGTATAATTGTCGCTCTTCAGAGTTAAGAATCAAATTACTAATACGAGCCATCAACTCCTCATCAATAAAAGGTTTCAAAATATAATCGTCAATACCTATACGTAAGGCATTTAGTTTTTTATCCGTTCCGTTTAATGCTGTCAACATAATAACTGGAATACCAGCAAACTTTGGAGTTTGTTTCATGATTTCTACCAACTCCTGTCCATTCATTTCGGGCATCATCAAGTCACTAATCACCAAGTCTATACTATCATCACTATCCAATATTTGCAATGCAGCTTTTCCATGAGGTGCAATAATAACATTGTAATTAGACTTTAATATATAATGAATATACTCTTGCATATTGATATTGTCCTCTACAACCAAAACAGTAGGAACGGTACTATCTTTAGATTCACTTTTGAGTGAAGGATAAGTATTCGTAGATACTTGAAGAATATCATTTTGACCAGATGTTATGGTAGAGATTACTTTAGGTAAGGTTACAAAAAATGTACTCCCTTGTCCAACTTCACTTTCAACACGAATACTTCCGCCCATTAATTCTGCGTATTCTTTACAAATCGCTAATCCAATACCTGTACCACCTTCCATAATGTCACCCGAAATCTTACCTTGATAATACCTATCAAAAACATAAGGTAAATCCTGTACGTGAATCCCTCGTCCTGTATCAGAAACAGTGATAACAATATTTTCAGGATTTTCTATCAACCCTAAAGCTACTTGTCCTTGATCAGAAGTAAATTTTATAGCATTTGAAATTAAGTTTTTAACTATAATTGATAGCTTATATTCGTCAATATCTATCTCCAGATTTTCATCAGCATAATATTTAAATTTAAAATGAATTTTTCTACTCTGAGCCAATGATTCGAAATCTGCATACCATTTACCGACCTTCCGTTTTAAGTTAACAGGAGTCAAATTTAGTGCAACTTTATTATTATCAAATTTTGTCAATTCCAGAATTTGATAAATTAAATCAAACAATTGTAAACTATTCTTTTCTGCTGATTTGATTAAATAACGCTGATTATCATCCAATAGATTACCTTTCAAAACCTTCTGTAATGGATTAAAAATCAAGGTTAAAGGTGTTTTTAACTCATGTGAAATATTCGCAAAAAATTGATTTTTCACCTTATCCATTTCTTTGAGTTGTTCATTACTTATTTGTAGTTGTTCATTGAGTTGCTTCCGTTTCTGATTACTTCTATAAATAAAAACTACCAGACTTATCGCAAATATCAGTGACAAAATCAATCCAATAGCAGCATACATTTGTTGTCGAATAACTTTTTGAGCAGCATCTGTTTCTGCCTTTAACAACTGATTTTCAGCCTCTTTTTCATTGACCTCATATTGAACTTTTAGATTACTAATCTGCTCATTTTTTTCAATATTAAATAAACTATCGGAAAGCGTATGAAAGAATTTTTGATTTTCCAGTGCAGCTTTATAATTTTTGATTTTCTCATAACTTTCCCCTAAATAATAGTAACAATTTAATCGCAATAAAATAGTTCCATTTTCACCAAATGCTTTTAATGCAGCTTCGCTTTTTTCAATAGCCTGTTGATAATCACCTTGTTCATATTTGACCCGAGATAAACCTGACAAAGCTAAACCAATATTATAAGAGTTTTTAAGTGCTACTGCTAATTGATAACTTTCCTCAAAAAATATTATAGCTTTTTGATATGCTCCTTTTTCAATATATAAATTTGCCATATTAGACAACGTTGTCGCCGCTACATATGAGATGTGTTAAAAAAACAGGACAGCAAACAATCTTAAATTTGTGTTATGAAAAATACGAACAAAAAGAGTAAACGCCGTCGCTATGAAGCAAAGTTTAAAGAGCAATTATTGGAAATGCATGCCAATGGACGGAGCATGAGGTCTTTGTCAGAATCATTTGGCATCAATGAAAATTTGCTATATAAATGGAAA
>JBGCFH010000399.1:0-2635 GCA_045106825.1 Saprospiraceae bacterium
TTAACTCCAAATTACACCATTACCGTAACTGATTTAACACCATCACAGTTAAAAATAGAGGTTAAAAGTTCGTCTAATAATCCGAATACGCTCTATTTAATTGATAACACAGCCGACCAATTAATTCATCTAAAGATTGACATCACTAATTTAGCAGGAAACACAGGAGTTGGTTTTGACGAAATCAATATGCAAGGTGCAAGTGAGTTTTTTGATATTGCCTCAAATGTTGTTGAACCCTTTCATTTAGTCAAAGCAGATGATGAATTAGAACTTGAATTCAACAACTTTGCAGCAACTATCTTACTTGACAGTATAACCCCAACACCTTATAGAAAAAATTATGACTTTTATAGAGGAGGTTATGATACGCTTTATTTGTATGGAAAACACTTTGGGGATATTACTATTCCCGCTACAAATCGTTGGGTAGAGTTCAACAACGCCCATGAAGCGACAGGCTTTATGAAACCTTTGGAAGAAGATTATATCATTTGGACTGATAGTTTAATCATTGTAAAAGTACCTGCAATAGGTAAAAGTGTTCCATCCACACCAACAACTCCTGATGAGAACTATGCAGGTACAGGCACCGTTAAAATTAGTAGTTTAGGGTTGTATAGTTTACCTCAAAATATTCAAATTCCATTTTCAGTTATGAATTGGCGAGTTAATTCCTCTTTACCTTCTTTTCCACATATTTTAGTTAATCGAAATGGAATAGGAGGTTATACACTCACTTATGACACATCATTTTATAGCTTTCCAAATAGCAACTCTTCAGGAAGTTTTAATCCTATTCAAGCCTTTGAAAAAGCTTTAATTCAATGGCGTTGTGCAACGGGGCTTAATTTTATCATTAATGATAGTATTCCTAACTTACAATGGGAAAATCCAAGTAATACAAATGCTAATGAAATGATTGTTGGCTTTGACCCTTCAGTTTCTTCCTTAGGGCAAACCTCAATATTACTTCGAGAAGTATGTGATACTAATTATTTAAATCAGTCTTCTGCACGATACTATGTTGAGAAATTTAGTATTTTATTTAGTCCAACTACTTCATGGTGGTTTGATGAAGATACAACCACTTTTTTAGGAACAACGCAAAGTGACTTTATTTCAGCAGCACTTCATGAATTAGGACATGCTCATTTACTTAATCATACAAAGAACTATTTTTTTGGACTTTATGAAACTATGTATTGGCTACAATCACCAGGTAGCTTAGTCCGACAAATTGACATTAATAGTGACATAGGAGGGAATTTTATAAGTGATTTTTCTACGAATGCATCTCCTTCGAGTTGTTTTAGCCCTATGATAAAAACACAATCTGTCTTTTGTGATATTATTGATAGAACGGATGAGTATAAACATAAAAAGTTAGAGATTAATATTTTTCCTAACCCAGCGAATGATAACTTAAATTTAGAGTTTAGTGAGTTACCAAATTCTAATATTCAACTTATTTTATATGATTTGGTAGGGAGAAGAATTATGTCTAAAGAATTTCCTCCAAATGGAAACTTACAAGTAGATATAGCGGACTTATCAAAAGGTACATACTTTATTAAGATTAAAATTGGAAACAGTTCTACTACTCAAAAAATTATCAAATTTTAATCTTATGAGGTATATATATTTATTACTCGGAATTTTAATGACTACCTGTGTATCTAATCGTTCCAGGTACTATCCAAAACAGCAATTAACAGATATAAGAAGCGGTATTAAAGAAAAGGATTTACCAATAAATTGTAAAGGTTTAACAAAAATAGTGGAAGAACAATGGTTCTATGATAATAAGAATGATTATTATGTTCATGACAGTAATTTTGTGGGAAGGATACAGCAATATTCTTCATGTCTAAAACAACTATCACCAAATCAAATAAAAGCTATTTTTGGTAAACCTAATCGTGAAGATATAATGAACACTAATCAAAGTTTATGTTATTATACAGATACTCTTTGTTATTATAGTGAAGGTTGTATTCCAATAGTTTTTTTTAGTTATGATGGAAAAAAAATACATAAGGTAGGTTATTGAAGTATACCCTCAAAAGAAATTGATATGAAAAAAGTAGTCATTTTAATACAATTGCTATTAGTTATTAGTTGTTCTCCTACAATTGACCGACGGATAAGCAAATTACCTACTGAAAATTTACCAAAAGGATGTGAGCAATTAAATTCAACGGTCAATAATGGTTTCTTTCATTTAAAAGGGCAGAATTATTTTATTATGAGTGGTCATACTCGTGGAGATGTTCTTTCAATGGCTGACTGTATTACTAAGTTATCTTGTAATAAAATTAAATTAGTATTTGGAGAGCCAAGTTTAGAAACAGAAACAAAAATGTATTATTATCTTTCTTCAACAAAATTTAGTAACGGTGTAAGACCTGACGTTTTGACATTTTATAAAAAAAATGTTTTGATGATTGATAAGGTTACTATTGAATCTTGTTTAGAAGAATACCAAGAATAAAAAAGTCGAGTAGGTAAGAGGGAATTTCACCCTCAAACCTCTCACAGAACCGTGCTTGAACCTCTCGACTCACACGGCTCTTCATAATCAAGTCTAAGGCGTAAATCCTTGTTGCCAATGTGGAAAAATGTACGGAAAATC
>JBGCFH010000004.1:0-4116 GCA_045106825.1 Saprospiraceae bacterium
TAACAACATTAGAAATGGTCGAATCACCATTAAAATCGTAAGCAACTGCGGTTAAATCGTAATTGCCAGCAGTTGGCAATATCCAATCTGTATTGTAAGGTGATTGTGTCGTTGTTCCTAAATAATTGCCATTTGCATAAAAGATAATTTGCTGAATACTATCGTTCAAATCAGCAGCCAAAGCAGAAATATTAATGTCTTCGCCTTCGTAATATGCTGCACCATCAAAAGGCGTTAAAATCGAAACTGTCGGAGCAACATTGTTCGTCAAACTCGAGATAATATATACTTCATCAATGTCGGTATAAGTTCCGTTATTCACTTCTAATTCCATCAAATAAACGCCTTCTTGCAAGTTAGAAAAAGTCGGTTGTGCAGTTTGATTATTAGAAATATTTAAAACAGACGAACCGTAGATTTGTGTCCAATTATACGTCAAGTTTCCTCCGCCACCATTTGTACTTGCACTTGCGTCAAGCGTTCCTGTACTTGTTGGTAAAACGATGATTTGATTCGCACCAGCATCTGCAATCGGTTGATTGTAAGTCAATGGAGAACTATACGTAAAGGTCAATTTTCCAACGTTTAATTCGCCACTTGTAAAGTGTAAACGCAAGATTTGACGACCACTTTTTAAAGGAATATCATTGACAGTTTTTGTTTGCCAATTATTCCAACCATTTGTATTGGAAACGCCAATTCCTGACTTGATGACAATGCCATCTGACTCAATATTCATTGGTCCACCGCCAGCACTATTTCCACAAGCATAACGGAAAGCTAACGTATAATTTCCCGCTTGTTGCACATCAATTGTATATTCTAACCATTCGCCGGCAGCAATCCAACCAACGGTATTTCCTTCGTTGGTAACCGTTGCAGCATCAACGTATTCGTCAGTTCTGTAATTTCCTTCATTATTAATAGAAACATCTTGATACGCAATTCCATTCCCGTTTCCACCTTCAAAAATATCGTAATCACCAGCATAAAAATCGCCTGGAATTGTAATCGGTGTTCCACTAAACGGCAATTGATCGCCAACTGTTACGGTGACAATATTAGTAATCGTAAAATTAGAACCTTCGTAAATTCTTGCATAGAAATTATGTCTGCCAACGGCTAAGTTTGCTGCTTGAATTTCATAAGGTGCAGTAGTCACTTGACCAACGAAATTTTCACCATCGTAAAATTCCACTTTTGTTGCTGTTCCACCATTGACAGTTGCTGTCAAATCAACGCTTCCATTTGGATAAGCACGTTCAAAACTTGACGTTAAATTTCCACTTAAACTAATATCTAAACTGGTTCTCAATGTATTTGGTGGAACATTTAAAACATAACCATCAGAAAAAACAACATCAATAGAATCTGTCGAACCATAGTTTTGACCAACATAAATTATCGACCCATTTTTATTAAATGCTGCTGCCAACGGATGATTTGCGGTAATCGTTGCATCAACATTTCCTAACACATTCATAGCGTGTAACCAATGATAGGTTTGTGCATCAGAAACACCGAATTTCAAATTTCTATTTGGATAAGAATCGTATAAGTTAATCGCTTTTTGTGGGTCGATAAACGCCAAATATTCCCACATCACATCATGCCATAAATTGACATTTGGATCATTGGTCAAAATGCCTGTGTTTTGTTCAATTTCATTCCAAAGTTGGTGAATATAATTCGTATCTTGACCTAAGTACAACGAACCGCCATGAATCGGATATAACTCAATTCCGTAAGAAGCTGCAATGTCTGCTGTCCAAAATGTTCCATTATCGTAGCTATTTCCCCAAACTCTTGAAACTAAGCTATATTGCTGTGTTGGTTGAAAATTACGATTGTATTGGTCAAACCAATATTCTTCAATCGCTGTTTGTTCTGTGGTATAAAGATAAATTCCTAAATCACGAATCGAATCGTTGCCAATCATTTCTCCCCAGTGAATAAGCGAAGAATTAAATTGCATACTTTCTGATGTTGATTCTTGGTCATTTCCTTGTGGAAAAGACGCAAAACCATTTGCCCAACAATGACCAGCATATGGACTAAAATTTCTTAAATATGGAAATAAATTATCGTTTCTATCCGAAGTCGCAGCATCTCGCACTAAAAGATTAAGCATTTCTCCCCATTGTGCTGTCCAACCTGGATTGAATTGTTCCACAAATGCAGCGGCATGAATGAAATATCCCCAGTGAAAGTGATGATCATTAATGTTATTATCTTGTCCGTGACCAGCAGGATAACCTAACATCGCTGACCAAGTTGAATTGTAATAAAACAAAAACGCAACTTCGCCAGTATTATATGATAACCAATCTTCCAAACGAGTTTGAACGGTTACCAATAATTTATTCAAGGCAACTGTATCGCCAGTTAATTCTGCGATTCTTGCGGTTTGAATTAAGCGGTTCATTTCCTGACCTTCGTTATACGAATCTGTCCAAGTTGCTAAACCATCATTTTCTAACAATTTTACTTTTGTTTGCAATTTTGCAGGACTAAATCCATTACTGTAATAATCGACATAAGGCAAGGTTGGTAAAATTCCATGGAAGGTATTTTCAACCGTAAACGTATTACTTGCCATTGTTTTGAGTTCGCCACGAACGGTTGGATAAGATGCTAAATTTGGTTGTGCAGAAGTCATACTTAAATTCGCCCATTGATGTGGCAAAAGTCCCAACAACATATTAGAATCCAAACCTTCTTTTACCTCAACATCAACGATAAAATCCGTTGTAACAATAGATGTTGTTTCATCATAATTGTAATCTGCTCGTGTGTTTGTCGGGAAAACATAAGCGTACTCTTTGTATTGATTCGCAACGGTTGTAACGTTTGAAGCGGTCAACGGAATAAAACCTAACGACCAATAATTTTGACCATTTAAAGTTGAAGTATATGTATTTCCATTTTGTATCCAAGTACTTCCTGTCGGTGCATAAATAGCAAAATCTGCATTGTACCGAACATCTTCGACAATCATCATTTCATTAGAAATTGTTACTGTTCCTTGTGTTACAGTAACTTCCGCAACATCTGTTTGTGCTTTTTCAAAATAGATAAAAGGCATTCCGATTCCTGATGTTGCTTGAAAATTGTGATTAGAATTTGTCCAATCCATCGTCACTGTCCAATCTGAAAAATCCGATACATTGGCAGCCGAAGCATTCAAACCTGTAACGCCAACGGTGACTGGCGAAATATTATCAAAAGGTCCCCAAGGAACATAAGTAACAACTAAACCTTGGTTGTCGGTTTTCATTGTAAATGGGTAATTGAATAAATTACTGGAATGATTATTTTTGATTTTGTCTGACCACCAATCATTGGTCGGAACTGGTTTTGTTGCTGCAACTCCAGTTGTCATCGGAGAACCTGAAGGAAAACCGTTTCTTCCTGCTGCATCGGTTCCTGGAAATGTCAGTGTGTAACTTCCGCTTCCAACATTAATAGTTTGTGTAAATGAATTTTGGTAAGTAAGTGTAATTAGCAATATAATAAATAGTAATCTTGCTGTTCTCATAATTTAATTTTTATTAGAAAATTGATTCATGCAATCTATTTAAAATCCTTTATATTCCTAAAATTTGTATTACATCATAATTACATCAATATATAATAGGTGAATTTTTTATACATCATTATTACAACTCAAAATTTTAATTTGGTTTGAAGGTTTATAAAAAGGTTAAGTTGTTATTCTTATTATTCATGTTTCGCTGATATTAAACTTAAGAATGAAAATATTACGTTTTGCCTTGCAAAACAATCATCTCACGCAGATTTTTCATTAACAAAATTATTTTTTTTGGTTGTTTGACAATTTTTTCCAGTATCTGCCGTCTTTGCTTGAAATTGTTTACTGAAACTAAGGACAGCTGCTACTTAAAATAATAATTTTTGCCAAAAGCAAAAATTATCAATAAACCATTTTTTCTACCAATTATTAGAAAATCTGCGTGAATCTGCGTGAATCTGCGTGAATCTGCGTGAATCTGCGTGAATCTGCGTGAATCTGCGTGAATCTGCGTGAAAAAAGCATTTTGCGAAGCAAAATTTAGCAATTGTGATTTCTATTTTACGTTTCAGCGAAACGTGAAT
>JBGCFH010000040.1:0-7056 GCA_045106825.1 Saprospiraceae bacterium
TTATTAGAAAATCTGCGTGAATCTGCGTGAATCTGCGTGAATCTGCGTGAATCTGCGTGAATCTGCGTGAAAAAAGCATTTTGCGAAGCAAAATTTAGCAATTGTGATTTCTATTTTACGTTTCAGCGAAACGTGAATATATACTAAAGAGTAAAAATTAATAGTTGATGAGTAGCTGATTTAGAGAGTTGAATGAGGTTAAATTGGCGATGAATGGATAGGCTTCTTAAAGTATTGGAAATACCTATTTCTGTATGTTATCTTTTTAATTGTTTGCCAAGAATAACATTAACAGGAAAATACAACCTGTAGAAAAGTAAATTGCTCTACAATTCCAATAAATAACAAAGAAACGTTGATTATTAATCTTCAAGAAAATTATAAAAAAACCATATTGATTTCAAAAACGGGCATCGTTTAACAGAATACTAATTCAAATTCCGATAGGTACTCGGACTAATACCCGTTTTAGATTTAAACAACTTGCTAAAATGCTGTGGATATTCAAAACCCAAATCATACGCAAGGTTGCTAACCGAAGTATTAGAATTGAGCAATTTTGTTTTGGCTTTTTCAATAATATAGTTGTGAATGTGGTCTTTGGCACTTCTTCCCGTTTCGACTTTGAGTAAATCACTCAAATAACGTCCCGACATATTTAAAGCTTCACCACATTGTGTAATGGTAGGAATACCTTTTTTATGCAATTCATCAGAAGTAAAATAGACTTCAAGGTATTGCTCAAATCGAGTGATATAATCCTTGTTTAAATTGGTTCGAGTATAAAATTGTCGGTCATAATAGCGGCGACAATATTTCAAAAGCGTTTCCAAGTTGGCAATAATCAACTCTTGAGAATGTTTATCAATATTCTGTTGAAGTTCTGTTTCTATGTATTCTACCAAAACATTCAGCATTATTTTTTCTTTATCAGAAACGTGCAAGGCTTCATTCGTATCATAGTCAAAAAATGAATACTCTTTGATGGTTTTTCCCAATTCAGATTTCCGAATAAGGTCGGGATGAAACAGTATTGTCCAACCTTTTTCATCTGTTCCTTCTTTATCCTCGTTAAACGTAAGTACTTGATTAGGAGCAATAAAAGCTAATGTTCCCTCTTCGTAATCGTAAGAATTTCGACCATAACCAAAAGAACCGCTTTTATTTCCTTTTAAACCAATCAAATACAAATCACTCGTCATTTTGGTATTTGCAAAATCAAAATCAATCTTCGGCCATTCTCTGATAATCATAATCAAAGGATGCAAAGGTTTTCCCAAATCTAAGAAATGATGAACTTCTGCAATACTTTTTGTATGATAAAAATTAGACATATTGTTGGATGTTTTTAGCACTAAGTACATTGGTAAAGTAAGTTTTTTTTAAAAATCGTTAGTAAAAGTAGAACAGGCATTCCTGCCTGTTTAAAGAACCACGATATTTTCACAGGCAGGAATGTCCGTGCTACTTTCTTTACAAAATTTAGTTTACACGATATTAATACTGAACACCTGTCATTTTTTCTGACATTTCCCAAAGTTGTTTTGCTTTAGCTTCATCGTGCGACATTTTGTTTGATGGCACAACAACAGGATAACCTCGCATTTCCATCATGCCTTTTGGCCCAAAGTAATCACCAGATTTTGCATTTTCGTCAATTGCTGCTCTAAGGGTTGGTAAAGTTCCCATATTTACTTTTTGAGCAATAATATTTCCGATAAATGCGGCTATTCCCGAATGTCTATCCAATTCTGTTTTTGTCCAACCTGGATGTGCCGAAGTTACTATCGGTGAATTGGGTTCATTTTTAAGTTTTCTATCCAATTCATAAGCAAAATACAAATTGGCTAATTTACTATCAGAATAAGCCTTTGTAGTAGCGTATTTTCTACTTTCCCAATTGATATCATCAAAATTAATATCACCAGATTTGTGTGCAACACTTGATGTTGCTACAATTCGAGCATTTTTAGTTTTTTTCAATAAAGGCATTAAGCGTCCAGTCAAAGCAAAATGTCCCAAATGATTGACGCCCATTTGTATTTCAAAACCATCTTCTGTTTTTGAATAAGGACACATCATCACGCCAGCGTTATTAATTAAAATATCCAAACGATTATAATTTGCCTTAATTCCATCAGCAAAATCTTGAACAGATTTTAAACTGCTCAAATCTAATTTTCTTACCTCAATGGCAGCGTTTGGAAAGTTTTTACGAATTTCATCAGCAACGATTTTTCCTTTTTTAGTATTTCTAACTGCCATTACAACAGTTGCGTTTTTTTTTGCTAAAACAGTAGTCGCTTCTTTTCCAAGTCCGCTTGTTGCACCTGTTATAATGATTATTTTACCTTTTTGATTAGGAATATTATCACTATTCCATTTTGATTTTGACATTTTTTGTTAAATTTTGAATTTTGAATTTTATTTTTTATTTTTTAAGCTCTTTGTACGCTATATAACCAAAAACAAGCGTCAAAAACCCACGAATACTATCAACATATAATGGTTGTGGATCTCCGAATTTTAAAAATGCAACTATTCCAAAAGTGAAAATATAAGTTCCAACAGCAATACCTGTTATTGTTCCTTCGATTTTTCCTTTACGTGTCCAAATAAAACTTAAAATAGCCATTGCACCTAAGAATAATAATTCAAGTCCTATTGTAAGACCTAAAATATCTAACTCACTACTATGTGGAATCTGAAAACCTGTTTCTAACGCATACGGGAAGTTGAGTAAACTTGTAAATCCTAATCCTAATGCAACTAAGCTATGAAAGATTAAAAATCCCATAAAGACATATTGTCCTATTTTTCGAGAAGATTGACTGTTATTCATATTAATCATTTTTTTGAAAAAATTGATAATACAAAGTTAGATTGAAGCCCAAACTGGCACATAACTATTTCGCAGAAGATTGAATATATTTCGCAGAAATGGATTTTGTATTCATTTGGATAAAGGTTGGGATTTGTTTTTTTACTACAAGTTAATAAGGTACTTTGAGTGCATCTCAAATTGTCGTTTTAAGATGCACCTAATCAAATCCTACTTAAATTTCAACGATAATTTTTCTCTATAAAT
This sequence comes from Saprospiraceae bacterium, assembly GCA_045106825.1. GTDB lineage: Bacteria > Bacteroidota > Bacteroidia > Chitinophagales > Saprospiraceae > CAWVWD01. The sequence continues at coordinate 3,089 of JBGCFH010000040.1, forward strand.
AACTCAAATTGACGCAATCCTTCAGGCATAATTTTCCGACCAAAACCAATTCTAAAAAAGCCATTATAATCATAAATGCCACCTGGTAACAACAAAACACCTTGCTCGTCTAATGCCTTTTTGGCGAAAGCCATATCGTCATCATCAAACAACATTTTTACAAAAGCAATTGGTCCAGCATTCGGTTTATACCAAGAAAATAAATCAGCGTATTTTTCAAAAAAAGCATCGTACAATGGTAAGTTTTGATTGATAATATCAATATTTCGTTGCAAAATTTTAGTTCGATTGCGTAAAGCAATCGTTGCTAAAAACTCACTTGGTGCAGCATTACAAATTGTGGTATATTCTTTCATAATAGCGACATTTTCCAAAATCGTTTTGTTCTTCGTCGCTAACCAACCGATTCGCAAACCTGGCAAACCATACGCCTTTGACATTACGCCAATGGAAACTGCATTTTCGTAAACATCAGCAAAAGCTGGTAACGCATATTCTGGTGAATGTTCCAATTCTCGATAAACTTCATCGCAGAAAATAATGATGTTATATTGTCGAGCAATGTCGATAATTTCCTGTTGTTCTATTGTCGTAAAATGGTAAGCAGTTGGATTGTGTGGAGCATTTAAGAAAATAACTTTTGTCTTGTTAGTGATTAATTTTTTTAATTCTTGAATATCAAAAGTCGGTTGATTATCAATATATTGCACATTCCAACTCAATACTTTACAATCCAAACTTTCGGGGACAGATTGCAAAGATTGATAACAAGGTGTTTGGACAATGACTTCATCTCCTGCGTTTAAGTTCGCTTGTGCAAACAAGAAAATCGGCTCTTGAGCACCTGAACAAGCGATTAAATTCTCCGAATTGATTTCAGTATAAATAGAAGCAATACTTTCTTTTAATTTTGGATGTCCGCTGGTTTCGGTATAACCTAACCATAAGTTATTGAAGCGTTCGGCAGCACCATTTTCTAATGCTAAAACATCCTGAATTGTCATCGCTTCACAATCTGAATTACAAATCGAATATTTTGCAGAAAATTCATTTTTTGTGTAATATCGTTCGAGTTTGAAAGGTTTGATTTTCATAATTTGTCTTGATTTTATTAATTATAATGCAAAACAATAAAACGTTTCGATAATTATCGAAATGTTATTATATTTGAGGTCTAATTTATAAAAAAATAAATCAAAATATATGAGAATTTTAGTTGTTGGTGGAACAGGTACAATTGGTAAGACGATTGTTAATCACTTTTTAGTTGGAAATGAAGTCATCGTAGCTGGAAGAACTTCTGGCGATTATAAAGTAGATATTGCAGATTCAAAATCTATTAAAAAATTATTTAAAAATGTCGGAAAGGTAGATGCAATTATTTGTGCTGCTGGTGAAGCAAAATGGGCACCTTTTAAGGATTTGTCGGAGTCGGATTTTCATATTGGATTGAGAAGTAAGTTGATGGGACAAGTGAATTTAGTTCGTATTGGTCGCAAATACTTAAAGAAAAACGGTTCGATCACTTTAACAACCGGAATTTTAGCCGATGATCCAGTTGCGAAAACAGCAAGTGCAGCAATGGTTAATGGTGGAATTCATAGTTTTGTACAAGCGGTTGCGTTAGAATTGAAAAAAGGTATTCGTGTGAATGTGGTTTCTTCTGGTGTTGTGATGGATGCTTACGCAAAATATGAAAGTTATTTTCCTGGTCATCCACCGATTGCAATGGACAAAATGATGTTGGGTTATGTTCGTAGTGTGATGGGAAAAGATAATGGGAAAATTATTAAGATTTATAGTTAAATTACAAAAGACCTGACAGGTTTTGAAAACCTGTCAGGTCTGATTATCAGTATTTTATAACTTTTTTAGATCATTTTATCAATCGCAAATGATACGAAAAGCCTCCAAACAAGACTTATCAACAATAGCCAAAATCAGAATTGATAATTGGCGAACAACATATAAAGGTTTGTTGCCACAATCTTTTTTAGACGATTTAGATTATGCTAAAGAAGCTGCAAATTGGTTGAAATTTATTCAAACAGATAACTGTTTACTTTATGTAGCAATTGATGATAATGGTGAGATTTTAGGATTTATTGGTAACAAAATACTTGTAACTGAAGATTCTAAAATGGGAGAAATTTATGCTTTACATACGGATGAAAAACATCGTGGAAAAGGTGTTGGTAAAGCATTGATTCACTTTTCTATAAAGCTATTCAAAGCGGAAAACATTAATCAAATGTATCTTTGGGTTGTTGTTGGTAATACGAATGCGATTGAGATTTATGAACATTTAGGAGCAACTATTTATACGGAACGAGTGGAAGTTATTAATGAGGTTGATGTTCCTGAAATTGGTATGAAATGGTTTGATATAGAAGATTTTTTTAAATAGACAAGAATGATAAATCCATCTGTTAAAAATATTATTAAAAGTTTGAATGCTAAACAATACGCTCAGTCAAATACAATTGCTTTAACCAAAGAAGAACAACGGTTAATTGATAAATATTCGCCTAAGGATATTTTGGTTGTTTATGGTTCACTTGCTCCAAATGAATCAAACTTTTCGGTTGTTGAACACATTAAAGGTCAATGGAAAAAGGGATTGTAAAAGGCAAATTATATAAAATCGGTTGGGGAGCAAATCTGGGTTATTATGGTTTCAAACATGTTCCGATAGAAGAACAAGAAGAAATTCCTGCACATATTTTGTTTTCTAATCAATTAACTAAAAATTGGCAAATGTTAGATGATTTTGAAGGCGAAGAATATCAACGTGTATTGATTGATTTTGAACTGGAAAACGGTGAATTTGGTATTGGTTATTTTTATAAGTTGAAGTAAATGGAAAATATAGTTGTAATCGGCGGCGGTTTGATGGGAAGTTCGGTAGCTTGGCAATTGTCGAGTTATGGCGAAAAAGTGTTGTTATTGGAACAGCAACCTAAAAAATATAGTAACGGTTCGAGTTATGGTGAAGCTCGAATTTCGAGAAGTTTGGGAGCGAAAAGAGATATTTTTTCTTTTGTGAATAATCGCACCGTCGAAGAAGTCAAAAAATTATTGCACTTTCTGAATGGACTTGACAATAAGAAACGCCATAAAATCAAAGAAATCTATAATACTTCGCCTGTTTCCTATCTTTTTGATAAAAATTTGCATCAGGAAGCTATTCATAAATTAACCTATAAAAAACAAAAAGATAACTACCGAAAAGCTTCTGGTGATAATGCTTTCAGAAAGTTTGGAGTGACAATTTCTGATGAACAATTATTAATAAGAGAATACAAAAAACATTCAGGAACGCTGAATCCTTCGGCATTAATCAAGAAATTGCGACTTGGTATTGAAAAGAAAGGCAACGTTGTAAAATATAACCAAAAAGTTATCAAAATTACGCAACGAAATGGCTTTTATGAATTGAAAATTCGCAATCAAAAAACGAATAAAACACGAACGATTCAAGCCAAAAAAGTATTCGTTGCAACTGGTGCTTATACACCAAAATTATTGAGAGAAATTGCTCCTTATTTGAACCGATTAATTACGCCAAAAAGAGTTTTTCTATCTTTTTTCAAAATCAAAAAAAGTCGTTATTTACGATTATCAAAAGCGGAATGCAAAAATATTTTGAATGCGTTTCCAATGTTTGATCAAATCGGAAAACAGTTTTTTGGAATGATTGAAGAATTTGATAAAAAAAGAAACCCAATATTCAAAATCGGTGGACACAAAATTCGTCGAAACATCATTGATATAGACAAAGTTTGGCGAGAAAAACCACCAAAAAAAGAAATCAAATGGGCGAAAAAGCATTTCCGAAAATATCTGGAAATGTTGGAAATCTATATTGATAAAAAAGATATTGAATTGGTGAATAGTTACAATTGTATTTATTCGATGTCGAAATCTGAAATTCCATTTGTGACCAATGTTTTGGATAGAAATAACAC
>JBGCFH010000400.1:0-4141 GCA_045106825.1 Saprospiraceae bacterium
CGCTACTCTTTCCACGAGGTTTCGGGACAGGCTGTTAACAAAATACTCATGTAGCTAAGGCTACACTCCGTTTTTGTCGCCTCGATTAGCAATAAAATCTTAATTTCCATTCATTACTAAACTATTTTAGAATAAAGTCTAATAAGTGTAACGTTTATTTTAAAAAAAAGGTCGAACGTCTTACTTACAATCTATCATATTAGAATGATAAAATACGACATAATAATTAAAAAAATATTAATTCATTTTTTTTAAAAAGTGTAATTGACTGAAAATCAGTGCTAATAAGGGTTTAAAGCCTTATTGACTAATAACGAGAGATTATAAGGTTGCTTAAACACTCTACATATATAATATTTGGTAATATATTTGATAACATATATTTATATTATTAATTTATTTTTTTGTAGTATTATAAATTGCTGAAAAACAAAACTTAAAACTTTTTAACATTTTTTAACAAAAAAAAAAATTACGCTTAGTGTAAAAAAGACCACTTTAGCAATTATCACTAATTTAATTACAAAAAAACGCATTTTTTAAACAAAAAAGTTTAACTATTTTAGGTGTTTCAAAATTTCTTATTAAAAACTTTGTCTATTTGAAAAGCATAAGTTAGCTTTGACACCGTTAAATAAATGATATGTTAGATTCAATAAATTTACAATATTGTATTTGGGTAACATTCTAACATTACATTTGAATAACTCTACTTTAGGATGAAAAAAGAAAAATTTATTTATAATACGCAAACTTTGCGTTACGAGAAAGTTGAAGTATCACTACAATCAAGACTTATTCGATGGTTTGGATTATTATGTGCGGTTTTGGTATCTTCTGCAATTATTGCAATGTTCGCAAATAGTCTATTCTCCTCACCTCGTGAGAAAGTTCTTGAAAGAGAACTTCAAGCAATGAAGCAACAATATGATGTTGTAAATGAGAAAATGGAACTTCACACCAAAGTTTTAGAAAATCTACAAGAAAGAGACGCTAATGTCCACCGAATGATTTTTGGTATGGAACCAATTGATGCTGGAGTTTGGGAAGGTGGTATTGGTGGTGCTGAACACTACAAACCATTAATGGCTTACAAGAGTTCTGGCAAAATGATGGTAGAAACCATGCAACGCTTAGACAAGCTAAGTCGTAAGATGGTTGTGCAATCAAAATCATTAGACAGTATTGTAGTAATGATGGAAGAAAAAGATAAAATGTTAGCTTCTTTACCATCAATCAAACCTGTTAGATCAGACAAATTAAAGAAATCAATGTCTGCAATGTCTGGTTTCGGAATGCGTGTTCACCCAATCTATCGAGTACGTAAAATGCACAAAGGAATTGATTTTTCAGCTCGAACAGGAACGCCAATCTATGCAACAGGTGATGGTGTTATTAATAAAGTACAACATTCACGTTCAGGATATGGTAATAATGTGAAGATTAAACATGGATACGGATATGAAACACTTTATGCTCATATGTCTAAAATATTAGTAAAGCCTGGGCAAAAAGTAAAGAAAGGACAAAAAATCGGATTAGTAGGAAGTACAGGACGTTCGACAGGACCACACTTACACTATGAAGTACACTACAAAGGTGCAGCAATCAATCCTATTGATTATTGTCAAGATGATTTGAATCCACAAGAATATGCACAATTTGTAGAATTAGCATCAAACTCGAATATTTCATTCGATTAATAATATAAGATTTTCAATTATAGGTTAAACCAAACCAACCAACTAAAACCGTATTAAAGCGGTTAATTACTCTAAAAGTTTTATAAAAGACTTGTCGCTGCTTTTTAAGTTAGCTACAAGTTTTTTTATTTTCGTAAATTTGTATCCCGAATCGAACACTTTAAAAGCATCCGATTCTAACATTGAATAAAGAAATTAGACTTGAAAGATAAAGAAAGAGAACAACTCAAAGATGCTATAGCACGTATCATGCTCAAACGTCCTACTGAATTTACCAAAAGGTATTATTCTATTGGCGAAGTAGCAAGTATGTTTCCCAAATTAACGACTTCCAAAATTCGTTTTTGGGAATCTCATTTCCCAACTATGAAACCCAAAAAAGATAGTTCGGGTAATCGCCGATTTACTAAAAAAGATATTGATGCTTTACGAATTGTCTATCATTTAGTACAAGAGAAAGGTTATACACTTGATGGTGCAAAACGAGAAATAAAGGATAACGGAAAGGAATACGAACAAAAAATTGACATTATAGATTCGTTGACAGATATAAAACAGATGCTGTTGAAGTTAAAAGAACAAATTGATTGAGAACGATTTATCAATTATTTATCATTTTTTAATTTTCAGAAACTTAGATTCATGAAAAATTTCTTTTTGTTGATAACCTTTTTTTTATCTACAACTTCTTCGGCAACCCATAATCGTGCTGGTGAAATTACCTACGAACAAATAGGAGCATTGACTTATCAAATTACAGTAACAACTTACACAAAAGCCAGTAGTGTTCCTGCGGATAGAGATAGTTTGGAAGTGTTTTGGGGAGATGGAACGAGTGAATATGTGCAACGAAGTAATGGTAATGGTATATTACTTGGAAACGACATTAAAGAAAATCATTATATTAGCACACATACTTATTCATCAATTGGAGCATATACGGTTTCTATGACAGATCCAAACCGTAATGCAGGAATTTTGAATTTGAATCCTCCAAATTCTGACCAAATTCCTTTTTATTTAGAAGCTGAAATTGTTATTCTTCCTACGGGAACAAATAATTCACCTATTTTTTTGAATAAACCAGTTGATATGGGATATATTGGACAAAAATTTTCTCATTGTCCTAATCATATTGATACAGAAGGTGATAGTTTAGTTTATGAATTAGTAACACCAAAACAAGGAATAAATTCACTTGCTTTAAATTATTCGTTACCTCACCTTATTGGTTCACAACCACAAGTATATTCTTTTGATGCAATGACAGGAATGTACACTTGGTTAACACCACAAATCGCTGGAGAATATGTTATCACAATTCGATTGAAAGAATATCGAAATGGAGTATTTATCGGTAGTATTTTGAGAGATATGCAGATTACAATAGCAGCAATTTCGAATCGTCCACCCGACTTTAGTGATACATCAAATGTTGTTTACGAGATAAAACCAGGGCAATCATTACAGTTTATGATAAGTGCTGAGGATTCTGACAATGATAGTATTCGATTAGCTGCTACGGGATTTCCGTTACAGAAAAATGCGACTTTTAGTGCCTCAAATAACTTTATGATTTCTACTTCGGGTATTTTTTCTTGGACTCCTTCAGTCGCAGATGTACGAAATCAGCCTTATCAAATGGTCTTTAGAGTAGAGGATAATAGAGGTGGAACTTTTGGTGCTGTTGCGTATAAAGTAGTACGAATAAAAGTCGACTTTCCTGTATCTACAAAGTCAATTAAACAAGAGACGATAACTAACTTTAAATTGTTTCCAAATCCTGTGTCGAATCATTTAACGATTGATTTTGAAAAACCTATATTAGAAAATACTTCCTTAAGTATATTTAAAAATACTGGTGAACTGGTCAAAATTACAGCGATTAATCAGAGTCAACAAACGGTTGAATTTGATGTATCTGATCTATCAAGTGGAAATTATTTTTTCATTTTTAATGAAAATGGAACAATGAAAAAAACACAATTTTTAATTGTTCGATAACGGTATGAATGATTTCAGAAGTTATCTAACAGGTTAATTTTTTTAGGTTGTTTGACAATTTTTGCCAGTAGCGGCTGTCTTTAGCTGCCGTCTTTGTTTAAAATTGTTTACGGCAGCTAAAGACAGCCGCTACGTAAAACAATAATTTTTGCTTTTGGCAAAAATTATCAATGAACCATTTTTTTAGATAACTTCTGATTAATTTCTAATTATTTTTACTCAAAATCCAATAAAGGAATCTTAACAATAAATGCCTTTTCTGTTTCTTCAATAATCACTTCTTTCTTAGCAATATATTGATAACGAGCTTGAATATTTGCTAAACCTATTCCAGATGAATCACTGACATTTTTCTTTTTTTGTAAATTATTAGAAACGATAATGTATTGATTATCAATGTAAATATCAATTGTTAGATGTTTTGATTTAGAAAC
>JBGCFH010000401.1:0-3880 GCA_045106825.1 Saprospiraceae bacterium
GCTCTTTTATCCTTTATTGATTCGAATAGTTTTTGTAACTTTTCTATCTCATTATCCATTGAGATTTTCGAACGTGCTGATTGATATTTCCGTTTCATTACGCTATTTTAAGCTTTTTTTTCCATATGGGGAATTGCTGAACAGGATTTCATATAATTTATAAACAACTGTAAATCAAATGTTTACAAAAAAAACATGTCGATTTTTTTTATTATTTTGAATTTTGAGCGTTTCCACAAAAAAAATCAAAGAACCAATATCTGTAACCGTATTTTAGTTTCTAAATAGTCAAGTCTTATCCAGAGGACTCGGGAGCAAAACTTGCAAGTTCAAGATTGTTAGTTACGGGTTGCGGGACTGGCTGTCAAACCCGCAACTCGTAACCCGTAACTATGGTAGTGGCTTTGCCACGTTAGGATTATACACAATATCACTTGTTTTATTAAAACGCTTATCAATAGACTTCGTCTTTTTCCTGTCATAAAGTATCTTTTTAACTTATTTCCGTCATAACATTAAATTTTTAATAAAAGATTTTTTCTAATATGACGTTAGAAAAATAGGAAAATTTAAATAATCAATATTCATTATAAAAGGAAATTACAGCCATTCTCGGTTTAAAAAATTTTATAATGCGTTTTATAAAGAATTGATGCTTTTAATGACTTTTTTGCTTAAATAAGAACATTCGACAGGCAATTTTAAATCGCCCGTCGAATTCTTACTTAATTTAGATTGCAGATTATCGTAAAAATCACTAATTACAGCAAAACACATTACGAATTATTTTAAACCGAGAATAGCTGAGAAAATTAGGAAACTAAATAACACATTATGAATACTTTAAAGTTAATATTGTCTATTGTAGCTTGTTGTATTGCACTGCAAACAACAGTAGCTCAAAAGACAAATAACAGATCGTCATCTGTCAGTCAACAAATATCAAACGGAGCAAGTGACGTTGAAATTCTAAAATCTTGGGAAAGTTTGGTTTTACAAAAACAAATCAAAACTTATGTTGAGGCTGAAAAATTAGCTGATAAAACCATGCAATTAGCCTTCCTTCATGGCAATCGTCAGTTAGGTGCTTCTGTTACGAAAACAGCTTATTACAGCACTTTGACAACTACTTTAAGTCAAGAAATTGGTGTTGTTAAGTCAGCGATTCAACAAGGTGGAAAAGCTAATTTTACACAAAAAAACTACAAGCTACAACCTGATGCAAGAGATATGCAACGTTTGGCTGGAATCGGTAAGATTGATTTAACTTCACAACGACAATTGCGTTTTAATTTAGTTAATAAAGCACAAAATATTTTGGTCTATGTGCCTGGTCTTCAATCTGCAAAAGGGCAAAAAGTAAGTGGTAAAAATCAGCGAAAAGCAAAATTACCAGATGTTTTTTCTACTTCCGATGTTATTTTATCAAATGGTAAAACGATTGCAACAAAAGAAGAATTGAATCTTTATCTTAATCGCTTAGTAAGTGCTTACACGAAAGCAAACGAGAATTTAAAACAGTCAGGAACACAACTAAAAGGTATCACATTAATGCAACAACAAGTGGCTCAAAATGAGACACAACTAAGAAAAAAATTATTAACAAAAGCTGCTACTTTGATTAATTAGTTAATTATTGTTTTTATATAATTTGAAAACGCTTCTTTAAACTGGGTTTAGAGAAGCGTTTTTTGTTTAAAGGTGTTAGAGAAAGTGAAATTAGCATTAGCATAAAGTCTAATTGAAAATTTCTTTAAAAATCCCTACATTTAAACCTCAGTTAAAAAATGTGTTTTTTAAAATAAAAAAAATCAAGATTAAATGAATTACGTCCTCGCACTCGATCAAGGCACAACTTCTTCAAGAGCCATTTTATTCGATAAGAATGGTTCAATCATCGCTACGGAACAGCAAGAGTTTACACAGATTTATCCGAAGCCAGGTTGGGTTGAACATAACGCACAAGAAATTTGGCAAACACAATTGAAAGTAGCAAAAGCTGTATTGACAAATAACAATGTCAATGCTAACGATGTTGCCGCAATCGGTATTACAAATCAACGAGAAACAACAGTTGTTTGGGATAAAAATACTGGCGAACCGATTCATAATGCTATCGTTTGGCAAGATAGGCGAACCGCTTCGATTTGTGATAGCCTGAAAACCAAAGGCTTAACGGATTATGTGCGGGAAAATACAGGTTTGGTGATTGATGCTTACTTTTCAGGAACAAAAGTACATTGGATTTTAGAAAATGTAGAAGGTGCGAGAGAAAAAGCAGAAAATGGCAACTTGTTATTTGGAACGATTGATACTTGGTTGGTTTGGAAATTAACAGGTGGAAAACAACATGTTACAGACTATACCAACGCTTCCCGAACATTATTATACAATATTAAAGCACTAAAATGGGACGAAAAAATGCTTTCGGAATTAAATATTCCTACCAATATTTTGCCTGAAGTAAAAGCCTCAAGTGAAGTTTATGGTGAAACAGAAGCGTATCATTTTGGTGGAAAAATCAAGATTGCTGGTATTGCTGGTGATCAACACGCTGCCTTGTTTGGTCAAGCTTGTTTTGGTGTCGGAATGGCGAAAAACACCTATGGAACTGGTTGTTTTATGTTAATGAATACTGGCGACAAAATGGTTCATTCTAAATCTGGTTTATTGACGACAATTGCTTGGGGAATTGATGGGAAAGTTACCTATGCGTTGGAAGGTTCGGTTTTCGTGGCTGGTGCAGCGATTCAGTGGTTACGTGATGGTTTGAAAATCATTGATGATGCGAGAGATTCGGAGTTTTATGCTATGAAAGTGCCGAGTACCGATGGCGTTTATGTCGTTCCTGCTTTTGTTGGTTTGGGAGCACCTTATTGGGATATGTACGCACGAGGTGCGATTTTTGGTTTGACTCGTGGAACGACAAAATCACACTTAATTCGAGCAACGTTGGAATCTTTGGCCTATCAAACTCGGGATGTTTTGAGTGCAATGGAGGCTGATTCTGGTGTGGAATTGAAAGGTTTGCGAGTTGATGGTGGAGCTTCTGCAAATAATTTGTTGATGCAATTTCAATCGGATATTTTAGGAGCTCCAGTTGAACGCCCCGAAGTAATAGAAACAACAGCTTTAGGTGCTGCGTATTTGGCAGGAATCGCAGTTGGTTTTTGGAAAAAAGAAGTGATTGCAAAAAATTGGCAACTGGATGAACAGTTTCAACCTAAAATGAAAGAAACACAAAAAGAAAAATTATATAGAGGTTGGCAAAAAGCAGTGAAACGTTCTATGAATTGGGAAGAGGAATAAGTTGTTACTTAAACCTTGTTTATCGTCCTATAAACATGAATATGACACAATTTAAAGTATTGTTTATAAGTGTTTTTTGTTTAATAATATCCTTTTCGATACAAGCACAAAACACCCGACAAAACGTTGCGAAAGCGAATGTTTTAGGACTTAGCGTTGGAGGTTTTTCGTTAGCTTACGAACGTGCAATAACCAAAGATTTGTCGGCAGGACTTACAGGTCGTTTTATGTTTTATGATTTTAAAGATACACAAACTTTTACATTTGGTAGTTTGGGTTCGGTAGATGTAGATTATAAAATGGATTTACGACTGATTGGTACTTTGCCAGAAGTTCGGCTTTATTTATTTTCTTTTTTTGAAAAGGATGCTCCAGAAGGTTTCTTTTTATCGCCTTATGCTGGATATACTCGAACAAGAATCCGTGTCGGAAGTCTTACGAATAACTTTACTATCAATGGTGGAACAGTAATTTCGTTTTTAGAATTAGGCGGCACAATCGGCTATCAGTTTCTAATTGCAGATAGAGTAACGTTAGACTTTTTTTCAGGTTTAGGTTTTACGACTTTTAC
>JBGCFH010000402.1:0-3503 GCA_045106825.1 Saprospiraceae bacterium
TATGGAGCATAACAGACAAGATATTTTTTTTCAAAAAAGCCCCTCTTTCTTTGAGGGCTTTTCCGAAAAAAAATGTTAATGGAAACAGAATTTATTTTTTCTATCTTAAAAATTTGTCCTGTTTTTTTGAACCACCTCAATTCTTCCATCTCATTTACAGCATGGTTTATCTATTTTGTATATTCGTACCCGATAAACCTTCAAGGCACACTACAGCCACCAACAAAAGCAACATCGTCCAGTGCCAGCAAAAGCTGTCACCGTCAGTTGTTGCGGGACGTTAGGGGCTATTAATAAAAAAGCTAAACGCAAAAAAAACGCCCGACAGAAAAAAGCAAACAATTTTTATTCATATATAAGTATTTACACTATGAAACAATTTTTAAGTATAGCAATTCTGCTATTATTTACCAGTATTTCTGCGTTCAGCCAAGTTTTAGAAAATGCCTTTATTGTCGAAGACAAAGCCCGAAAAGCCCAAACGATAATTGAGGGAAAAATCATTTTTAAACACAGTTATTTTACAGAGGGAAATAAGGCAATTCTTACAGATTATGAAATTGAAGTTTACAAAGTATTTAAGGGAAACATTACAGGAGAAACGATTACAATTACAGAATTTGGTGGACAAGTTGGTGATTTATCCGTAAATATGTCTTGTTATAAAAGTAATTTAATTATAGGACAAACAGCAATTTATTTTTGTGAGGCTTCAAAATGGTCTGAAAGTCCTGCAACCAGTCAAATTTTTTCTTTAGCATCCTCACAAATTATATTTGGTTACAACTCTTATGATGCCATTTTTGACAAAAAACAAAGTTACGCCAGTCGAGAATATGTCTATACTGCGATAGAAAAGGCGACAAATAAGGAAATAGAACAAAGAAAGCTAAATGAATTTGAGCAACAAGCCGAAAATTGGGTAAGAAGTCTTGAAAGAAATTTACAAAGTCGGTCAGGAACAGAAACTTTGGAATATAATTTACGAAACTTTAATGTTCAGTTTCCAGTCGTTGAATTTGATATAACCGTAAAAGCAAATGAACCAGATTTAGATTTTGGTGAAAGTGAGATTTTTTTAGAATATAGTCCACAAATATTTGGGAATAATGTAGTGATGAACTCAAATATTATCGTCACGAAAGAAGCTTTGATTTTAAGTAATGATTATTCGCTTACCGTAAACGATGTTGCACCAGATGAATTACAAATTGATATAGACTTAGGCACAAACCCTGTTATTTTAGGAGAATTAACGACAAGCGAACAAAAACTTTGTCATTTAGTAGTAAACTTGGCAAATGTCACTAATTCGGGTGTTATTCAGTTCGAAGATGTGAATATGCAAGGTAAATCTTATCATTTTGACGATGATACGAAAGCCTTAGATGCTTTTGAAACGATTTTGACAGGTGTTAATTGGAATTATGTTTTTACCGATTTTAGTTTTTCACCTCAAGTAATTACGGGTGGAACAGGCAGTATTTTAACAATTACAGCCGCTCCAGGAACGGATTTTGGGAACATAGAGGGAACAGTAAAAATGGCAAATGCTGAAACAGGTGCAGTTCCTGGACATCCTTTGCCTGCTATGCTCGGTATTGAAGAACAATTCGTAGATTGGTCAAACGATACAATTAAAGTGCGAGTACCATCTATTAATGGAACTTTATTAGGCTCGTCAGTACCTGCCTCAGGAAATATACAAATTGAGAAAGTTAATGCTTCAGGAAGTGTTATAGCAACTTATACAAGTACAAGTCAAGTTAATGTTTTTTATTCTGTTACAAATTCTGATGATGGTATAGGTTCAACGGCTACTAATGATGCAGTTTATAGTCTTACTAAGTTAGATACAACAGGAGGTATGACCTTTTATTTAAGTGCAGAATTAGACAGTATTCCTAATGCAAGAGCAATCATAGAAGAAAGTCTTTGTCTTTGGAAAGAAAAGACAGGAGTAAATTTCAATCTGAGTGATAGCCTCATTGTTAATGCAAGTGCTGATATGTCAGATAACATAAATACTATTTTATTAGTAGATAATCCGGGCATTAGCATGGAAACCATAAGAGCAACTAATAATTTAAGTACATCAGCATTAGGTCGAGTTACTTGGGTATATGATATTGATATTGTCATTAACAGAAGTACAAATTGGAACTATTCTCTAAATTCTCCAGCAGCTAACCAAGTAGATTTTTATGCTGCAATCATTCACGAGTTTGGTCATGCACACTCTTTAAATCATGTTATTGATGCTTCACCTGATACATTGGGAGGACGTTTAATGTATCCTTTTTTAAACGCAGGAGAAAATGTAAGTAGAAGAATAATTGATACAACAGCATTTATGGGAGGTAGATTTGTAATCGCACATAGTGATACATTAAATGATTTTCCAAGTTCAGCAGGTGTACTACCAGCAATGGAACAGGTTTTAAATTATGACTGTATTATTAATTCTACGAATGATGTTGAAGAAGAAGAACCCAAAGTGGTTATATTTCCAAATCCGTTTAATGATTATGTAAATGTAAAATATCAATTAACTCAATCCAGCGATGTTTTTATAGATGTTTATGACATTACAGGGCGATTGCTTCAAAGACAAGATTTAGGTTTTCAAATACAGGGAGAACATCAAAATCAAATAAATCTTAATCTTTCTAAAGGAGTATATTTTGTAAAACTTCAAACAAATTATGGCTTCAAAACTATTAAAGTTATTAAATACTAAAACTTATGAAACGAATGAATTTAATATTATTCGTTTTTATAGTTTTAGTAGTTAGTAGTTGCTGTAAAATTTGGTCAAATAAAAACACCAAAAAATGCAACTGTAAAGAGTTTGAAAGCTATATTAAAACTTGGAAAACGGATAAAGAAACAGGCATTTTTTACTTAGATATTTCCATAGATGACAAGGAAAGTATGCCAGAAGTTTATGAAAGATTTATAGGTAAATTAGATTGTTTAAAAGGAAAAACAGTAGGCGAAGTACGAAAATTATTTAAAGGGAAACCAAATGAAACTGAAATTAAAATTCCTGCAAGTAGAGAATGTGCCGCTTGTTTTATGGATAAAGAAGATTGCAAATATGCTTTTCAAGGGAAAATTGTTTGTGGCTACTTTAGAATTATGGGACTAAAAAAAGATGATACAAGAATAATAAAAAATGTATCTGAAAGTTTAACCCCCAACGGTCATCAAATTCAATTAATGTATTAAAAATGAAATAAGTCGAGTAGGTAAGAGGGAATTTCACCCTCAAACCTCTCACAGAACCGTGCTTGAAACTCTCGCCTTGAGATGTGTTAAAAAAACAGGACAGCAAACAATCTTAAATTTGTGTTATGAAGAATACGAACAAAAAGAGTAAACGCCGTCGCTATGAAGCAAAGTTTAAAGAGCAATTATTGGAAATGCATGCCAATGGACGGAGCATGAGGTCTTTGTCAGAATCATTTGGCATCAATGAAAATTTGCTATATAAATGGAAA
>JBGCFH010000403.1:0-8352 GCA_045106825.1 Saprospiraceae bacterium
CTTAGTTCTTTTCCTTAAGTTGACGACATTCGATTTTAAATCGCCCGTCGAATTCTTACTTAATTTAGATTGCAGATTATCGTAAAAATCACTAATTACAGCAAAACACATTACGAATTATTTTAAACCGAGAATAGCTGATCAAAACATGAATTAAAAAACTTCAACACTTCAAAATGAATAAAAAACTAAGTCGATTGTGCATCTTATTTATGGAAAAATCCGTAGTAGAAGATGCACCGATTATGAAAGGTTATATGCAAAACCAGTTCGAGTTTTTTGGTGTAAAAAAACCTACTCGTTTGAAAATTGGAAAGCAATTTTTTGAAGAATTTGGAAAACCGACTATTGAAGAAATTCCTGATTTTGTACAGTTCTTGTGGAAACAACCAGAGCGAGAATTGCAATATTTCGGAAACGATATTAATGAAAAGTATGTTTCTAAATTCCCAAAATCATATTTAAAACATATCGAATGGTGTATCACACACAAGTCTTGGTGGGATACTGTTGATACCTTAGCGATTCGTGTTGCTGGTGAGTTTTTTAAGGTTTATCCAGAATTGCGTCAAGCAACTACCGAACGATGGATAAACGCTGAAACCTTTTGGTTACAACGTGTGGCGATTATTCATCAATTAAAATATAAAAATAATACGGACAAAGATTTGCTATTCGACTATTGTGAAAGATTAAAAAAAAGTGAAGCGTTTTTTATTCAAAAAGCAATCGGTTGGGCATTGAGAGAATACTCGAAAACAGATGCAGAAGCTGTAATAAATTTTGTTATGAATACAGATTTAGCGAAGTTTTCTACAAAAGAAGCATTGAAATGGTTAAAAACTAAAGGAAAGTTATAAATGTTCTTATTACCAATGTTTTACATTACTATTTCCAAAAAATAGCTTTTTTTTCTAAAAAACAATAATTTTGCATTAACTCAATTTATGTAAGTATAAAAAACCAAATGTTATGGCAAAAGTCCTAAAGAAAATTAGATATTCTAACGAAGAGTTAAGAGAATTCAAACGCTTGATTAATAAGCGAATTTTTCACTCTAAAATCATTTTAAAATATCATGTGGATGAACATAAGAAAGATCCTGATGACTTAGAAACATTTTCTCAAATTGCTGTACAACGTTATATGATTGATGAATTAAGAGAAGCACTCGAACGTATCAAAAATCGACGTTTTGGTGTTTGTGAGAAAACTCGTCAATTGATAGACAAACCGACTTTGATGTTATTGCCTTATGTTCGTACGATTGAAGATGCGGAGATTTTGTTGGGTAAATCGTAACTATAGAGATAATACAATCATTTTTTTGTAAAAGTACAAAGTACCATCAATAAAATATGAGTAATGAGATTAATTCAGAAAATTTAAGAAATTTTTTAGCCGTTTTTATTGAAAAGGAAAACTTAAGTCTAAAACAAGTTGCAAAATCAATTGGTTGTTCAATAACAACATTAGAAAGGATTCTAATTAATGAAACATTGCCAACTAATGAACTTATCAAACAAGTAGGAATTTTAATTGCTATTGGGTATGATGAGTATATTAAACTCAGTAGAAATCAAAAAGAAACAATTTCAGAAAAAATTGGAGCTATAGGTGCAGGTAGTGTAGGTTTTGCATCAATTGCAACAGCAGTTAGTGCATCAGGAGTTACAATAGGATTATCTGCTGCAGGAATATCAGCAGGATTAGCAGCAATAGGCTCTATAGTTGGAGGTGGAATGATAGCAGGTGTAACCGTTGTTGCCGCAATTCCAATCTTAGCAGGTGCAATAGGATATGGATTGATAAAAGGTATTAAATCTGTATTTCGCAATAAAAAAACACATGAAACAGATATTGATTCTAACTGGGAAATTTCCAAATAAAAAATCTAACAAGAACTCATAAATGTTTACGAGTTATTGTTAGATTTTAAAGTATTTTTCATTTTCGCTACTCACCCGAAACTATCTCAAACGAGTTCGTAATTTCCACTGTTGGTTCTAACATTTTGGAAACGGAACAATACTTATCCATTGATAAATCAATTGCTCTTTTGGCTTTTGCTTCTTTTACATTTCCTGTAATAACGTAATGAACATGGATTTTTTTGAATGTTTTCGCATCTCTATCTTCATGTCTTTCTCCTTCAATCGTGATTTTAATATCTTCAATCGGTTCACGTTGTTTTTTCAAAATCAATACAATATCAATCGTGCTGCAACCTCCTAAAGCAGTCAAAATCATTTGCATTGGTCGCATTGCTTTAGTTGTACCATCTAATAATATTCGATGTCCATCTTCATTCTTTGCTTCCATTAACATATGGTCGTCTAATCTTGTTATTTCTATTTTCATATTTTCTTTTTTCGCTTTCGCTAAATATTGATTCCTACAAATTTACAGTTTGTAAATCGAATTTGAATTATTCATTCATAAATAAAACCTTTAGCTTTACTTTTGTGAAACTATGTACTAATCACTAATCACTAATCACTAAAAATGTTATTACCATATTTAAATAAAGATTTAATCGAAGCAGGTTGTGATGAAGCAGGTCGAGGTTGTTTGGCTGGACCTGTAACGGCTGCTGCTGTGATTTTGCCAAAGGATTTTTCGCATCCAATGTTAAACGATTCCAAAAAATTGACGGAAAGGCAACGAGATAAATTACGACCGATTATCGAAAAAGAAGCAATCGCTTGGGCAGTTGCTTCGCTTTCGCCAACTGAAATTGATACATACAATATTCTGAATGCTTCTTTTTTTGCAATGCATCGAGCCGTTGACCAACTCAAAATAAGACCTGAAGGTTTATTAATTGATGGAAATCGGTTTAATGTTTATCCTAATATTCCACATCATTGTATCATTAAAGGTGATGGAAAATATTTAAGTATTGCAGCAGCTTCAGTTTTAGCGAAAACATATCGAGATGATTATATGAAAACATTGGCGAAGCAGTTTACTATCTATGATTGGCACAAAAACAAAGGTTATCCGACCAAAGCACATCGTATAGCAATCGCTCAATATGGCAGTTGTAAACATCATCGTCGAAGTTTTCGATTGTTACCAGACAATATTCAAGGGAAATTTGATTTTTAATTTTTTTTAAATTGTTATTTTTCAGTAATTTCAGCGTCTGATTGAAAGTAACGACCACTTTTACAGTCATTTACACAAAAATTTAATAGTTATATAAAAAGAGAAATTAAAAATAGATGAAAAGTATAATCAACTTAATTATTGGAGCTGCCATAGTTGTGATCTTAATGATGTTTACAGGAATGATAAATAAAGATCAACTACTGGATTTGTTCGCAGGAGAAATCGAAATGGGCGAAACGAAAACGAGTTACAAAGAAGAGGATTTTATTAATGTTTTTGATGTTATTTTGGGTGAAATGGCGGTTTCGGATACATCAAGAACAGAGTTTAAACGCAGTAGAGGTTTTGGTTGTGAAAGTGCTTATGTTGTAACAGAAACTCAAGCAACTATAAAATATGAAGTAAAATCAAACCCCGATTTATTTTATGTTGATGTAGAAAATAAAACGTATTATGTTTCGGATGATTTAGGTGTGAGTTATCATGAAGCAGATAGAAAACAACGAACTTCAGTCGAAGAAAGTAATTGTATCAAAGAAAAAAATCTACGCCCAGAAGATATTGAACGTTCTAAAAATATAGCAGAACGCAATTTTACAAAATCTATCGAAACTTCTGAAAAATGGCAAGATGCACAAGCTCGTTTTGTAATCGTAAAAACACAATTATTAGACAAGTTAGTCGATGCAGGATTTAATGAAGAACCGCCAACGGAAGAGTTTTTGGATTAAGGAACGAAAAACCAATAAAAATGATTATCAATAAATGAATATCACACAATGTTTTGAAATATTAGAACAATCAGATAAAGTTCGTTTTTTTGGAAGGCGTAAAAGTGTTGATAATAAATTATTGGCTTTAAAAACCTTAGCTGAAATTGGTTCTCCATCATTAATTGAATCGCTTTTTCGGTATTTAAAACCTGCGAGTCTTAGATTAGAAACACTTCAAACAATCAAAGTCTTATTTAAGAAACTAAAAGGGAAAAAAGACCTTTATAATTCACTTAAATATTGTCGTATTTCTAAACAGGATATTGCTTACTACAAGCAGTTTTTTGATTACCATGATTTCATGTTTTTAATGCAAATCGCTTCACTAAATCATAATGGATATATAAGAGAAATAGCCATTAGATATTTAGGCAAATCAAAAAACTCAATGGTGCTACCTTTCCTTATTTTTCGATTAGGTGATTGGGTTGTCAATGTTCGAAATGCTGCAAAAGAAGAATTACAACAGTTTATTCAACCAAAATTCCATCTTGAATTAACTCATCATTTATCATTATTTCAATGGTTACAAAAAGTACAAAGAACGGATTTATCAAGCATTTATGAACAAATCATTCATTTTCTAATCGTTGAACATCGTCAAACAACACTTCAATTTTTTAAAAATATACCTGAAAAAGAACGTCGAATTTTAGCACAAGAATTTGACAAAAACCTTCCTTTGTCAAGTGAACTCCAACTATTTATTGACGATAAACACTTTCTAATTCGATTATTAGCCGTTAAGCATTTTGATAAATTATCAGCAAGTCAACAAGAAAAATTATTGAATGATACGTTTGGAAGAATAAGATATGCTGCATTAGATTGTTGTGTCAATCATGATAATTTTCATACGCTTTTAATCAAATATTTAGCAGACAAATCTGAAAATGTTAGATACTTATCAAGGTATTATTTGAAAGAAAGTAAAATAGATTTTCAACAATTTTACATTGACAACTTGAAGAATGGAAATCAGTTAATTGGTTCATTATTAGGTTTGTTAGATATTGAAGCTAAAAATTGTGAAATACATATTAATCCGTTTTTAGAACATGAAAAAGTTAGCATTGCAAAAACCGCTTTTTATGTTTTTACAAAACTCAATCCTGACGGAATTTATGATTTTGCGAAAGCAAATTTATTCTCAAAACATACTGGTATAAGAAATATAGCAATTGATTACTTTACCGTCAACCGAACTAAAGAAGTGCTACAAATGGCTCATAATCAGTATGACAAAGCAAATTATGGGATAAAATTATCTATTCTAAAGCTATTCAGTAGAATCGGTGGTTTCGATGTTTTGCCTTATTTATTAATGGGAACAGTAAATCATAACGATAATATTAGGTATCAATCTATACGTTATCTTCAAAGATGGCGACCAGAACCGAGAGAATATACAGACAATCGAAATGAAACAGATAAAGACAATTTAAGAAAGGTATTTAATCATGTAAATCGTATGCATATGAAGCATTCGTTTTTTGAAAAAAATCCTCTTAAAATAGTTGACTTCCATATTAAATATTATTTATCCGATGAAAATTACGCCGATTTTTTCATCAAATATCATTATATGAAATAAGTTATTTTGAGTTATGTTTTACTATAAAATCGCAAGAAAGTCATCAAGTTAATTTTTGTAAAAGAACCAAAATTAATACTGTTTTAACCCAATTAAACACAGAATATCTTTTATAAAAAAATCCTTTTGAGTTATTTCTTATCTCTTACTTCTCGCTTCAAAATCTGACATCATTTTTACTTTTTTTACACCTTATTTTTTTGAAAAAAAACATCATTCTTATTGCTTCAAAAAAAAATTTTATTTTTAATTTTTAATTAACTGATAATCAGTAATTTATTCAACTTTATTTAAGAGTTTCCTCAAATCATTTTTGATAAAAAAATCACTTTAAAAAACGATTAAATTTTCGTATATTTGCGGTTATGAATACGAATGATGAAAATGGAGAATTAAAGCCGCAAAATGCGGATTATGGTGCGAATCAGATTACAGCACTTGAAGGTTTAGAAGCAGTTAGAAAACGTCCAGGAATGTATATTGGTGGAACGGATTCTCACGCTTTACATCACTTAGTTTATGAGGTTATTGATAACTCAATTGATGAGCATTTAGCTGGACATTGTTCGGAGATTGAAGTCATTATTACAAAGAAAAATGGAATCCGAGTAACGGATGATGGTCGTGGTATTCCAGTCGGAATGCATAAAAAATTACAAAAATCTGCCTTAGAAGTTGTAATGACCGTATTACACGCTGGTGGAAAATTTGATAAAGATTCATACAAGGTTTCTGGTGGTTTACACGGAGTTGGTGTTTCTTGTGTGAATGCTGTTTCGAGCTTATTAAAAGCAGAAGTTCACCGTGAAGGAAAAGTTTATCAACAAGAATATAGTCAAGGAAAACCGTTATACGACGTTAAACAAATTGGCGAAACGGACAAACGAGGAACAATCATCGAGTTTCAACCTGATATTGAAATCTTTGAAGTCTTAGTTTATAGTTTTGATACGCTTTCAACTCGTTTGAGAGAATTATCTTACTTAAATAGTGGATTAAAATTAGTCTTAACAGACGAACGTGATATTGATGCAGAAACTGGCGAAACTCGTTCTGAAACCTACTTATCAGAAGGTGGATTGAAAGAATTTGTAGAGTATTTAGATGCTTCTCGCCAAAAATTAATCGACGAACCGATTCACGTTAAAGGAAATGAAAAAAATGTAGAAGTAGAAGTTGCTTTAAACTACAACACTTCTTACACTGAAAATATCATGTCATTTGTGAATAATATCAACACTCGTGACGGAGGAACACACGTTAATGGTTTCCGTCGTGCAGTGAATCGTTTATTCAAACAATATGGTGAAGAAAATGGCTATTTTAATAAATTGAAGTTCTCTATTTCTGGCGAAGATTTTCGAGAAGGTTTGACTTCAATTATTTCTGTAAAGATTGCAGAACCTCAATTCAAATCTCAAACGAAAGGAGAATTGATGAATTCGGAAGTAACAGGCGTTGTTTCTCGAATCGTTGGTAGCATTCTAAAGCATTACTTAGAAGAAAATCCAAAACAGGCTAAGAAGATTATCGACAAGGTTATCTTAGCAGCAACGGCACGAAATGCAGCAAGAAAGGCGCGTGAAATGGTACAACGCAAGAACGTTTTGACGGGAAGCGGTTTGCCAGGAAAATTAGCCGATTGTTCTTCTCGTGAACCTGAAAAATCAGAAATTTTCTTAGTTGAGGGAGATTCGGCAGGTGGAACAGCGAAACAAGGTCGTGACCGAAACTTTCAAGCAATTATGCCGCTTCGTGGTAAAATCTTGAATGTGGAAAAAGCCATGGAATACCGAATTTATGAAAATGAAGAGATTAAAAATATTTTCACTGCATTAGGTGTTTCTATTGAAGAAAGAGATGGCGAACGTCACCTAAATATAGAGAAGTTACGCTATCACAAAGTAGTCATCATGTGTGATGCCGATGTCGATGGTTCTCACATTGTAACGTTGATTTTGACGTTCTTCTTCCGTTATATGCGACCGTTGGTGGAGCAAGGTTATATCTACATTGCAGCACCTCCTTTATACTTAATTAAAAAAGGTAAAAAGCAACGCTATTGTTGGAATGAAGAGGAAAGACAAGCCGCTGTGAAAGAGTTTGCAGGAGAAGGTGGAAACGAAAGCTCTGTAAAAATCCAACGATACAAAGGTTTGGGTGAGATGAATGCGGAACAACTTTGGGATACAACTATGGATCCTGAACGCAGAACACTTCGCCGTGTGGACATTGAAGATTATTCAGAAGTCGATAGAGTTTTCTCTATGTTGATGGGTGATGAAGTGCCGCCTCGTAGAGCGTTCATTGAAGCGAATGCCAAGTATGCAAATATTGATGTGTAAAAACTCAGATTGGAAATAAAAAGGGTTTGGTTGCTAATTTTGCAATCAAACCCTTTTTTGTTTTTAGAAATTTGTGGTGGATATTTTAAATCAAAAACCAAGCTACTTTTAACCTCCCTTAATCCCTCCAAAGGAGGGAAATATGGTTTGTAATTTCCCTCCTTTGGAGGGATTAAGGGAGGTTAAACAAACACAAAAAATCACTTCCCTCCATCCGCTTTTCAAACCAAACTACTCACTGTCACCGCACTATCGTAGCGGTAACTATTCGCAGTTCCGTTTAAACGCTATTTTATTTACTTTTTATTTATTTCCGTTAGGCAAAGGCGATGCCGCCTGCCCTACGACTTATATTATTTTTCATTGAACTTGGAAAACCAAACGGCAACCAATGCCACTGCCCCGAGGCGTCGGATGAAAGTTAAACCGAATCGACGAACGACAATTGACCGAATAGCTGAAGCAACTGCCGCCACGAAGCACACGATAGAGCGAGTCATCAGCAGTATTATCTATCCAAGCTGTT